>JBJONS010000121.1:0-14655 GCA_046051725.1 Pseudomonadota bacterium
GGATCGCCGCCCGCGCGGGCTTGGTCGCTGCGCGACCGCCGCTGCGCGGCGCGCTCCGGTCAGCCGGGCGCGCTCAGCCGAGGCGCAGGCCTGCCCGGCGCCGGGCGAGCATCATCGCGGCCAGCGGCACCACCAGCCACGCCGCGCGTCCCCCCGGGCCGCGGCTGTCGCAGCAGCCGCCCGGGTCGGCCTTGCCGTCGGTGTCGGCCACCTCGTCGTCCACCGGCGGCGGGCCCGCTTGCACCGGCAGCTCGACCTCGTAGTTGCCGGTGTTCTGGGGGTCGTGCAGCTGGCTGGCCCACTCGACCGGGGCGTCGGCCGGCCCGCGGGTGCTCCAGGCGAAGACGTAGCCCTCGCGGGTGCTGACCACCACGTCGAGGTAGCCGTCGCCGTCGATGTCGCCGACCGCGGGGCTGCCCAGCACCCACTGGCCGGTGAACTTCGGCCAGCCGGCCGGCTGCACGCCCTGCTCATCCCAGGCGTGCACGATGTAGCCGCCCGAGGAGTAGATGGCCTCAGGCACGCCATCTCCGCTGATGTCGGCCACCGCCGGCGCGAGCAAGAACTGCATGTCTTCGATCTGGCGGGGCCAGCCGGGCAGGTAGCTGCCGTCGGTGCCGCTCCAGGCGCCGACCGGCTGCTGGAAGTCGACCCACTCGCTGACCGCCAGGGCCACGAGGCTGATGGTCGAGGCCCCGCCCAGCAGGTAGTCGGGCGCCCCGTCGCCGTTCATGTCGCCAAAGCTCGGGTTGGTGGCGAACTGCACGAAGGCCGGCATCATGTCGCCGTTCACGCCGTTGTTGACGCCAAAACCCTCGCCGAAGAAGCTGACCGGCAGCACCTCGGCGCCGGTGTGGTCGAGCAGGCCGTCGGTGCCGAACATGATCGGGCTGCTGATCTCGAGATCACCGTCGAGATCGACGTCGGCGAAGGCCATCGCCGCGGGGTGCCCCTCGCCGAGCATCGGCAGCAGCACGGCCTCGTTGACCAGGCCGAACTGCAGCACCGGCCAGCCCTCGACCACCGCGGCGGTGTCGGCGTCGACGAGGTAGCTCACGCAGTTGCGGCCGTCGTTGGGCGCCTCGTTGGTGCCAAAGCCGATCTCGATGTCGCCGTCGCCATCGACATCACCGACCGCCGCCGAGGCGATGATGCGCCGGCCCTCGACCCCGCAGAGCTCGGGGTAGCAGATGTCGAGGGGGAAGGCGCCCCAGTCGGCGCCCGCGCCGTCCACGACGTAGAGGCGGCTGTCCATGGCCGGGGCGATGATCTCGAGCGCGCCGTCGCCGTCGAGGTCATAGAGCGTCGGTGCGCCCATAAAGCCCTGGTCGTAGGTGAAGGCGGTGCTGAACTCGCCCGGCTCGCGGCCGATGGTCGCGTAGGGGAAGCCCGGCTTGAGCGCGCCGGCGCTGTCCCAGGCGTAGATCTGGCCCTGGATGCTCGCCGCGACCACCTCGGGCGCGCCGTCGCCGTCGATGTCGCCGATGGCCACCGTGCCCATCACGCCGTCGTGCACCGGCGAGACCGCGCCCGAGGTGAAGGCCGCCGAGCCCGCGTGCAGGCCGGCTTGGACCTCGGTGCGCACCGGCCAGCCCGCCAGGGGCTGCCCGTCGCCGCTCAGCGCGTGCACCCGGCCGTCGGTGCCGGCGATGATGACCTCATACACGCCATCCCCGGTGAGATCGGCGAGCTGGGGCGAGCTCTCGCCGCTGGCGCCCAGCGCGTAGGGGAAGCCCGGCAGCCGGTCGGGGTCGGCGTCAACGAAGAAGGAGCGCCGCAGCTCGCCGACCTGCCCCTCGGCGTCGGTCACCCGCACCCGCAGGTGCACCTCGCTCTGGTTCACGCGGGCGAGGCGCTCCATGATGCCCTCGTCGCGGTCGGGCAGGGCCGGCGGCGTCCAGGGGATGGCGCTGAGGTCGATCTCGGCGAGCACACCGTCGTAGACGCCGCTGCCGCCGCCGCTGCCCACCTCGGTCCAGCTGCGCGGGTCATCGCCCAGGCCCATCTCGACCACGTAGGTGAAGCTGGCGCTGCGCTCGGCGTGCAGCTGGCCGCGCAGGGCCAGGGTCGGCGTGTCGCGGGGGTCGACCACGTCAAACCACGCCGGGCCCTCGAGCTCGAGCCAAGGCGGGATCTGGTCGGCGAAGACCGCCTCGACCGCGCGCGCGGCGTTGACCCGGCCGTAGCCGAAGAAGGCGTCCCAGCCCTCAGCCGAGGGGTAGGCGTTGCTGATCGCGCGATCGGCCTCGGGCAGGTTGATGTCGTCGGCGGTCATGTTGACGAGCTGGCGCACCTCGCCGGCGTGCAGCGGGGGCGAGGTGCCCGCCGCCAGCGCGGCCGAGCGGATGAGGCCGACCATGCCGGTGATGTTGGCGACCGCGCCGGTCGCGCAGGCCCCGGACGGCGCGACCACGTCGAGGCGCGAGCCGTAGTTGTTGCAATTCCAGGTGTTGGTCCATGAGAAGGGCTGACCGCCGCCCGAGTCGCGGATGCTGTGCACGTACAACATCTCGGGCAGCACAGCGGGGAAGTTGTGGTGGTAGGCGTTCTCGTCGCCCGCCGCCGCGACGAGGCTGAGCCCGTGGGCGAAGGCGTAGCGGCTCGCCTGGGCCACCTCGCCGGGGTTGCTCAGCGCCCCGATGGCGAGGCTCATCGCCGCCGCGCCGCTGTCGGCGGCGAACACGATGGCCTCGGCCACCCGCGGGCCGTCGGTGATGAAGGTGTCGCCGACCCGCACGGGCAAGATCATGCAGTTGGGGCAGACGCCGATCTTGCCGCCGTCGCCGCCCTCGCTGCCGAAGTCCTCGGCCACGCCGTCGCCGTGCGTGCCGTAGCCGTCGGCAAAGGTGTGGTAGGCGTCATTGTCGCGGCCGAAGAAGTCCCAGCCCGAGATGTCATCGGGGTAGCCGTTGCCGTCGTCGTCGACGCCATCCGAGAACGCGGCGATGAGATCGCTGGGATCGAGCACGCCATCGCCGCGATCGACGCCCGCGGCGAGGTCGACCCGGGGGTCGCCGATGTAGTCGTCGACGTTGAAAACAGTGTCGCCGTTGGCGTCGTGGTCGGCGGCCGGGGTGCCGTCGGCGGCCTGGGGCAGGGGCAGCTCGCCGCGGTTGAGGAAGAACTTGCGGCGGATGTTGCCGTTCGACCAGTCGAGCCCGCTGTCGCCCATCGCCAGGAGGACCCGCGTGTCGCCGGTGGTGAGGCGAAAAGCCCGGTCGACCCACATGCCGCTGCCGGCCTCGAGCTCGGCGGGGCGGGTCTCGGCCCGCTGATCGGCCCGCACATACGAGATGAGCTCCCAGCTCTCGCCGAGATCGCTGGGGCAGAGGTCGGGCCGGTCGGGCTCGCCGCACTCCGGGAAGGTGGGCAGCGGCAGCTCGGCGCGGCCCCCGGCGGGCAGCAGCAGCGCCAGCGCGGCGCCGGTCAGGCCAGGGACAAGCAGCGTCAGGCGGGGGGCGGCGGGGCGCATCGGAGCTCCGGGGGTGTGGGCCAAGGCGGCGATGCGCCCGGGCGACTCGCCCGACCATAGCGGGAGCGCGCGCCGGCCGCACGCTCCCAGCGAGGCGCGGTGGTCCGCGGGCCGGGGCGTTAGCAGCGCCGGCCCCCGCGCCGACCGGGTGCGGGCCCCCTCCCCTCGCCGACCGGAGCGCCCGTGAAGTTCGAGAACCGCCAGGCCTTCCCCTTCTCCCGCCAGGCCGTGTGGGATCAGCTCTTCTCTGAGGCCTACGACCAAGCGCTGTCCGCCGGCAGCGAGATGGACAAGCAGGTCATCGAAGAGGGCACGCGCGAGGGCCGCCGCTTCCGCCGCACCCGGCTGACCAGCCGCAAGCCGGTGCCGGCGGCGATGGCGGCGTTCACCGGGCCCACCCTCAGCTACGACCTCATCGAGATCTACGCGAACACCGACACCCGCCTCGACTGGAAGGTCATCCCCTCGACCGCCGCCGACAAGGTCAAGGCCGAAGGCAGCTACGCCGTCGTCGACACGCCGACGGGCTGTGAAAGGGTTGTCAAGGGCGAGATCGTCGTCTCGGTCCCGCTAATTGGCGGGAAGATTGAGAAGGGGATCGGTGAGCAGCTCGAGGCGAGCTACCAGCGGTCCTCGGCCTTCGCCGCCACCTGGATGAAGCAGAAGCTCGGCTGAGCGCGGCGGCTCCAGGTCCCACCGGCGCCCGCGCCCCTGCTCCCCCGCGGTCCCCCGGCCGCCCCGAGGTCCCCATGTCCCGGCTGTCGATGTTGACCCCTGGCAGGCTGCTCTCGACGGTGCTCGCCCTCGCGGCGGGGCTCGGCGCCGCGCCGGCCCGCGCTGGCTATGGCGACGTCGGCGACGACGGGCTGCCCTCGGCCGCCGAGCGCGAGCTGCACCTGTGGACCAACGCCGCCCGGGTCGACCCGGCGGCCTTCAAAGACGACTACGCCGCCGGCGGCTGCTCTTTCGACGATGACTTCTCGGCCGACGAGCAGACGCCCAAGCTGCCGGTCTACTGGGACCACGGCCTCAACGACGCCGCCCGCTTCCACAGCGTCGACATGGAGTCGACCGGCAACTTCGCCCACGAGAGCTCGGATGGCACCTCTTTTGGTGACCGCCTGTCCCGCTTCTACGACTCGGGGTGGATCGGCGAGAACATCGCCTACGGCTACGGCGACAACTACAGCGTCGTGTTCACCGGCTGGATGTGCTCGACCTCGGGCCACCGCGCCAACATCATGAGCGGCGACTGGAACGAGCTCGGCACGGGGGTGGTCGGCACCTACTACACCCAAGACTTCGGCGCCGGCACCCTCGACACCACCGGCGCGGTGGCGATGGGCGCCCACTCCCCCCTCGACGCGACCGCCACGGCCACCTTCCGCGCCGACTGGCAAGACGCCGCGGCCCCGGCCCGGCTCGAGGTCGTGGTCGACGGCGTGGGCACCGCGCTCAGCCTCGAGTACGGCGCCGACACCGCGGGGGTCTTCGCCGCTGAGGTCACGCCTGAGGCCGGCGACTGCCACGCCTACTGGTTCCGGTGGGAGACCGCCGACGGCACGACCGGCGCCTTCCCCGAGACGGGGTCCTATGTCTACGGGCCCGGCTGCGCCGAAGAGACCGGGTGGAGGGCCGAGCAGGCCGGCGCCGACAGCGGGGGCAGCGGCGGTGGCGGAGATCAAGCCATCGACGACTTTGACGCGCTGGGCGCTGCCCTCGACGACGGCGACGAGCCCAAGCTGGTCGGCTGCGCCGCGCGCGGAGGCCCCCCCTGGGCGCTGCCCGCGGGGCTGGCCGGCCTGCTGCTGCTGGCCCGCCGCCGCCGGCGCTGAGGCCGGGCCAGCGTCCGGGGACCCGCGCGCGGAGGGCGCAGCCGGCGCAGCGGGTCCTGGCCCAGCGCCCGGTCGGCGGCCCCGCGCCGAGCCGATAGGTGCCGCCCGGCCGCATGGCCCCCCCGCCGCCCGCTTCTCCGCGGGCGCACCCTCTCGCCCCGCCGAGTCCCCATGCCCCTCCGCCACACCGCGCCGCGCGCGCTGCTCGCGCTGGTCGCCACCGCCGCCCTCCTCCCCGCCCGCGCCGATGCCAAAGACCTCCGCAAGCGCTTCGGCCTCGGCTTCAACAGCTACCTCGACGAGAGCGCCGGCCTCGCCGCCCGCTACGTGGTCCCCTCTGGCGATGAGGCCCTCAACATCGTCGTCGAGGGCAACGTCGGCTTCTCGACCATCTCGCTGAGCGAGCGCTTCGCCGCCGGCGGCCGGCTGCTGACCTCGGTGGTCGCCGAGGACAACATGAACTTCTACGTCGGCGGCGGCCTCGGCTACGTCAGCGGCGACGCCGGCGACGCCCTGCGCATCCAGCCCCTGGCCAGCGTCGACTTCTTCATGTTCGGCCTCGAGAACCTGGGGTTCACGTCCTCTTTCGGGGTCAACATCGACGTCGGCGGCGGCCGCGGCGGGCTGAGCACCGCCAGCCAGGCCTCCGCCGGCCTGACGTACTGGTTCTGATGGGCCGCGCCGGTCGGCTGCTCGCCGCGGCGCTCGCGCTGGCCGGGGCCGCGCTGCTGCGTCCGGCGCCGGCGGCGGCGGCCAGCTTCGACCCCGATCTGACCTGGCGCACGCTGCAGACCGACCACGTCACGATCCACTTCCCCGGCGGGCTCGAGCAGCTCGCCGAAGAGACCGCCAAGGTCGCCGAAGAGGCCTGGGTCGAGCTGACCGCCGAGCTGCGGTGGGCGCCCAAGGCCCGCGTGCAGGTCGTGCTCGTCGACAACACCGACTCGGCCAACGGCTACGCGATGACGGTGCCGCAGAACACCATCGTCATCTACGTCACCGCGCCGACCGAAGATGGCACGCTCAGCCGCTACCGCGACTGGAACGACGCCATCTTCACCCACGAGCTCACGCACATCCTGCACATCGATCTGGTGCGGGGCCTACCCAAGGCGCTGCGGTACGTTTTTGGCCGCGTGGTCAGCGTGAACCGGGTCACGCCGGGCTGGTTGACCGAGGGCTACGCCACCCTGATGGAGACCCGGTACACCCCCGAGGGCCGCGGCCGGTCGTCCTACCCCGACATGATCAAGCGCGTGGCCGTGCTCGAGGACAAGTTCCCGCCGCTCGGCAACCTCGAGGGTTTTCAGGTCGAGCCGCCCTCGGGCAACCTGCGCTACCTGTTCGGGCAAGACTTTCAAGCCTTTGTGGTCGAGCAGGCCGGCCCCCACGCCTGGACCGACTTCCACGAGCGCTACGGCGCGGGCATCCCCTACCTGATGCCCGCCAAGAAGACCCTCGGCGACCGCATCCCCACGCTCTACGACGGCTGGCGCGCGGCGATGACCGCCCGCTACGAGGCCCAGGCCCAGGCCATCCGCAGCAGGCCGCTGGTCGAGCCGACGCTGCTGTCCGACGGGGTCGACCAGTGCGCCGCGCCGACCTTCTCGCCCGACGGGGCGCGCTTGGTGTGGTCCTGCTACGACCCCGAGGCTGGGCCGGCCATCTTCCTCGCCGACGGGGCGGGTCAGGGCGCCCGCCGCCTGCTCGACCAGCGCTTCGCCGGCGACTTCGCCTGGCGCCCCGACGGCGAGGCCTTCGCGTTCTCGGCCCTGCACCTCGTCGACCGCTTCAACAGCTACACCGATCTCTACTTCTACGCGCTCGACGGCCAGCTCAAGGCGATGACCAACGGCGAGCGGGCCCGGGCGCCGGCTTGGTCCCCCGACGGATCCCGCCTGACCTTCGTGGCCAACGAGGCGCAGCACAACCGCCTGCGCACCCTCACCGTCGACCAGCGGGTGCAGACCCTGGTCGACCCCCCGGGTCACACCCAGATCGGCACCCCCCGCTACAGTCCCGACGGCCGGCACATCGTCGCCTCGGTCTGGTTTGAGGGCCAGCGCGACCTGTGGCTCTACACCGCCGAAGGCGCGCCGGTCCGCCGCCTGATGGCCGACGACGCCGAAGACATCGACCCGGTCTGGTCGCCCGACGGCCGCCGCCTCTATTGGAGCACCGACCGCGGCGGCGTCTACAACATCTGGACCGTCGACCTGCAGAGCGAGCACCTCCACCAGGTGACCAACGTGCTGGGCGGCGTCTTCGCGCCGAGCCTGCGCGCCGACGGCCAGCTGATGGCGATGGAGGCGTACAGCAACAACGGCATGGACGTCGGGGTCCTGGCGGTCGACCCGCGCCAGTGGCAGCCCAAGGGCACGCTGATCCCGCCCGCCGACCCGGCCGCGCCGCGGGCGCCGCTCGCCGCCGCCCTGCCCGCTCCTGCCTTTCGGCCGGTCGGTCAAGCCCCGCTGAAGGCCGCCGACGACGTCAAAGACGTCAATGCGCCCGACATCGGGCGCAAATTTCGGATCCGGCGCGGCACCCTGCTTCCGGCGCACGCGCTGCCCTTCGAGGCGCCCCCGATCGACGGCCTGCACGGCCTCGGCGGCCCGCTCTACGGCCTGCGGGGGGTCGCGGGGCCGTGGGGCCTGCCCGGCGAAGACAAGCACCCCGGCACCCACGCCCAGCCGACCGGGCCGACCCCCACCGCCGGGCGGGTGGCCGACGCGCCCGCCGGCGGGGTGGCGGTCGACGACCCGACCCGCACCCGAGATGGGGGCCGAGAAGAGAAGGACTACCCCTTCACCCATCCGGTCGCGCGGTACGCGCCGCTGCACAGCCTCGCCCCCCGCTACATGCTGCCCGGGCTCTCGCTCACCCAGCTCGGGGTGATGGGCAGCTTGGCCACCGCGGGCACCGATGTGCTGCGCCAGTGGTTCTACTCGGGCTTCGTCAGCTACCAGACCGACGCCGACTTCATCGGCGGGGGCGGCGCGGTCTCGCTCAACCGCTTCATCCCGGTCTACACGGTCGGCGCCTACACCAGCGCGACCTACTTCGGCGACCTGTACCGCACCCAGGGCCTGCGCACGCAGGCCGGCGGCATGAACATCCCCTCGCTGGTCCAGACCAGCGACCCCTACTGGGAGCGGCGGATCACCGGCTACGCCCAGGGCTCTTGGCCGCTCAACGAGTACCAGGGCCTGTTCGTCCGCTACGCGGTCGAGGACCGCGACCCCAAGGACCCGCTCGGCGCCGACGTCTACCGCCCGACCCTGCCGACCCGGGGCCTGCTGAGCAGCGTGGGCATGGGCTGGACCCTGTACCGGGGGCGGTCCTTCCTGCGGTCGATCTCGGCCGAGCAGGCCCGCGCGCTGAGCATCTCGGGCAACCTCAGCAGCAGCTTCCTCGGCTCGTCGGTGCTCAACGACAACGACCAGCCGGTGCCCTTCGACCGCCTGCAGCTCATGGCCGAGCTGCGCGAGTACCGCAGCCTGCCCTGGGGCCAGAGCCACGTCATCGCCGGCCGCCTCGCCGGCGGCGCGAGCTTTGGCGACCAGCTCCGCCAGGGCAGCTTTCGGCTCGGCGGCACCTTTGGCGAGTCGGCGGTCTACACCCTGCCCACCGAGCTGCGGCCGCTGCGCGGCTTCCCCGTCGCGGTGGTCAGCGGCGACGGCTACGTGCTCGGCAGCGCCGAGTACCGCCTGCCCGTGGTCTGGGTCGACCGCGGCGCCGGCCTGCTGCCGGTCTACCTGCGCAACGTCTCGGCCGCGGCCTTTGTCGACGCCGGCGACGCCTTCCAAGACCCCGCCGCGCTGGGCGTCGACAGCCTGCGGGTGGGCGCGGGCGCCGAGCTGCAGGCCCGCCTCATCGTGGCCTGGGCCGCCGGCCTCACCGCGCGGGCCGGCTACGGCGTCGCGGTGGCCGGCGAGGGAGGCTACGCGCCCGGCGACCTGGGCGGCGCCTACTTCAGCCTCGGCGGAAGCTTTTAGCCCGCGCGGCCCCTGTCCCTGCGATGGGCAGGGCGCCGACCGGGCCCGACCGCCCGGCGCGCTCCGCACGGCCCTCCTGGGCCGGCCCCCGCGCCCGCCGCGGGGGCGCGCACCCCTCCCCTCCGCCGCGCCCGTCCCCTCCTCCCCCGCCGCCTGGACCCCATGCGCCCGCTGCTCCGCGCCCTGCTGCTCGCCCTCTCCCTCCCGCTCACCGTGGCCGCGCGCCCAGCGGTCGCCCTCTCTGACGCCGCGCGGGGCGCCCTGCGCGCCGGAGACTGCGGCCCGGCCCGGGCCGAGGCCGGCGGCGCCCGCACCGACCCCGAGCGCCTCGCCCTGGCCCGCTGCCTGACCGAGGCCGGCGAAGCGGCGGCGGCCCTCGCCCAGATCACCGCGGTGAAGGACCCTCTGTGGTCCGACTGGGCGCGGCTGCTCGCCGCCGAGGCCCTGCTCTCGGGCGGCCAGCCCGGCGCGGCGGCCGCCAAGCTCGACGGCCTGCGCCTGCCCGGCACGGCAGAGGAGCGGGCCACCTTTCTGCGCGGGCGCGCGCTGATCGAGGCCGGTCAGCTCGACGCCGGCCGGGCGGTGCTCTCGCCCATGCTGACCGGGCCCTTCGGCGCGCGGGGGCGCACGACCCGCCCTGGTGGCGCCGATCCGGCCGAGGTGCGCTGGTGGCTGGCCCAAGGTGCCCTGCGGCGGGGCGACAAGGCCGCGGCGATCGGCGCGCTCGAGCGGGTCTGGGTCATGCACCCCAACCACGCCCGGGGGGCCGAGGCCGAGGCCCACCTCAAGCAGCTCGGCGCCGACCCCGCCCGCCTGCAGACCGAGGCCGACCGGGCCCGGGTCGGCGAGCGCATCAAGACCCTCGAGGCCCTCGACCTGCACGCCGACGCCCTCGTGCTGCGCGACGCGCTGGGCCCGATGGGGCCGCGGGCCGAGGCCAAGGCCGCCTTCGCCGGCCGCGACTACGCGCGCGCCGCGGCCGCCTACGGCAAGCTCAGCGACAAAAGCAGCCAGGAGCGCTTTGACGAGGCGCTCGCCACCAGCCGGGCCGGCGACTACCCCGGCGCCGCGCGGCTCTACACGGCGCTCTACACCGCCGAGCCAGGCACCAAGCTCGCCGACACCGCCAGCTTCAAGGTCGGCTATCTGCGCTACGACGGCGGCCAGCTCGACGAGGCCCTGCCGGCCCTGCGCGCCCACCTGCAGCGCTACCCGGCCTCGGCCCACGGCGACGAGGCCCGCTGGTTCATCGGCTGGTCGCTGGTGCGCCTCGACCGCCGGGCCGAGGCCCGCGAGGCCCTCAACGCCCTGCTGGTCGCGCACCCCAAGTCCGAGCTCGCGCCCGCCGCCCGCTACTGGTCGGCCCGCCTCAGCCAGCTCGACGGCGACGAGGCCACCGCGAAGGCCGGCTACGAGGCCATCCTGCGCGGCTGGCCGTCGAGCGGCTACGCCTGGTTCGCCGCCGAGCGCCTGGGCAAGACCTACGCCGGGCTGCGGCCCGCGCCGCCCCCCGCCGCGCCGCCAGCCCTGGCCCACGATCCGCGCTGGGCGCGTGGCCTCGGCCTCGCCGAGCTGGGTTTTGAGTCCTGGGCCCGCGCCGAGCTCGCCCCGGTCGAGCCGGTCGCCCGCGCCGCTGGCCCCGAGGCCCGCCTCGCGCTCGCCCACGCGCTCGTGCTCGCGGGCGACTTCGCCGCCGCCAAGGCCATCCTCCCCACGCCCTGCGGCAGCCCCGGGCCGAAGGCCGACCCGCGCACCGCCGCGGTCTGCTGGCCCCGGCCGCTCGGCGACGAGGCGCTGCGGCGGGCCAAGGCCGGCGGCCTCGACCCCAACCTGCCTTTTGGCATCATGATGGCCGAGAGCGGCATGAAGCCCGAGGTCAGCTCGCCGGCCGGGGCCCGCGGCCTGATGCAGCTGATGCCCAGCCTGGGCCAGCGCCTCGAAGCCGCCCGGGGCCAGCCCTTCCACCCCGACCGGCTGTACAGCCCCGGCTACAACGCCGCGCTGGGAATTGAAGAGCTCAGCAACCTGCAGCGGGCCTTCGGCGGCAAGCTGCAGCGCAGCAGCCTGCCGGCGGTGATCGCCGGCTACAACGGCGGCCAGGCCGCGGTCGAGCGCTGGCTCGGCGCCTACCCGAGCCCGCCCGAGCCCGATCGCTTCGCCGAGGACGTCAGCTTCACCGAGACCCGGCGCTACGTGAAGCGGGTGCTCGGCTACCTGCAGACCTGGCGGCTGGTCTGGGGCGACGCGCCGGCGCCCGCGGGCGGCTGAGCTCGCGCGCTCGATGTGCGCGAGCTGTCACCCGGCAGCGCCGCTCGGCGCTTGACTTTGCTGGCCAACAGGGAAAATGGCCGCCTGCGCGCAATCCCGAGCGGCGCCCCGAGCGGGCGGGCCGAGGCCAGGGCGCGCCCCCTCCCCTCTGAGCTGCGCCCCGCCGCGCCCGGTGAACCGATGTCCCCTGCCCTCCCCCTGCGCTCGACCCTCCCCCTGCTCGCGATGCTGCTGCTCGGCGGCTGCTCGTCGATCTTTGACGGCAAGGGCGATGATCTCGACGGCAGCCAAAACCCCGATGGCTTCGATGACGGGGCGGGTGACGGCGGCGAGGCTGACGCCGACAGCGACGCAGACGCCGACGCGGATGCCGACAGCGACGCAGATGCAGACAGCGACGCCGACGCGGACGCCGACGTCGACCCCGCGGCGGTCGACGATGATGGAGACGGCCTGTCCGAGGACGAGGGCGACTGCGACGACACCGACGACCGCGTCGGCCCGCGCGAGGACGAGATCGCCTATGACGGCGTCGACCAGGACTGCGACGGCGAAGACCTCACCGACGTGGACGGTGACGGCATCGCCGGCGGCGACGACGGCGAGGACTGCGATGACGGCGACGCCGACATCAGCCCCGACGCGCCCGAGGTGGCCTACGACGGCGTCGACCAGGACTGCGATGGCGAAGACCTCACCGACGTCGACGGCGACGGCTTCGACGCGGTGGCCGCCGGCGGCACCGACTGCGACGACGACGACAACAAGGTCTTCCCGGACGCCGACGAGGTCCGGGCCAACGGCATCGACGACGACTGCGACGGCCAGACCGACGAGCGGTTCGAGGTCGAGACCCTCGACGCGAGCTGCGACTGCGGCCTGAGCACGGCCATCGACGCCGACTCGACCGGCAAGGTCCACCTCGCCTACTACAACAACGACGACGGCACCGTGCGCTACCTGCTGCGCAGCGCGGCCGGCGCCTGGGGCACGGCGACCACCTTGGCCACGCCGACCGGCGCGTGGTCGGGCGAGTACCTCGACGGCGTGATCGACGCGTCTGACCGCTTTCAGATCGCGTTCACCAGCTACGACAGCCTGGGCACGGCGCTCTACACCAAGAACCGCACCGCCTCGGGCACCTGGTCGGCCGACGTGGTGGTCGAAGACTTCGCGACCGCCGGCAGCACCGACGTCGGCTACTACGTCGACATCGACGTCGACTCGAGCAACCTGCCGAGTTTTGCCTACTACGACGCCTTCTACAACGTGCCGACGGTGGCCGACTTTACCAGCCTCGCTGGCATCGGGGTCTATGCCCCGGCCGACTACACCGCGCTGAACCTCGGCGGCGACGTCATGGGCAGCCACACGAGCATCGTGGTCGACGGCAGCGACTTCGATCACGTGACCTTCGCCGACTACACCGCGCCGTTCGGCACCGGCACCGCGCCCGAGGTCCAGTACAGCGCCTTCGACACGAGCCTCAGCGACGCCTGCTTCTCGGCCACGGTCGGCGCCGGCGGCGCGTGGACCAGCCTCGCCCGCAAGAGCGACGACAACATCTGCGTGGCCTACCAGGCCGAGACCTCGGGCGACGTGAAGTACGCCTGCAAGACGGGGGGGTGCACGGGCTGGTCGACCGAGACCGTCGACACCACGGGGAACGTCGGGCGCCACGCCCAGCTCGCCTTCGACAGCCTCGACCGCCCCTGGGTCGCCTACTACGACGCCACCAACGGCGATCTCAAGCTGGCCTACAAAGACGGCAGCACCTGGACCAAGCTGACCGTCGACGCCAGCGGCGACGTGGGCAGCTGGCTCGACCTGGCCATCGACGTCGATGACAACGTCCACCTCAGCTACTACGACGCCACGAACACGACGCTGAAGTACGCCACCGGCTACTGAGCCTGGGCGGTGGGCGGGGGGCGCCGCCCCCCGCAACGCCCCCCGGCGGGCCGGGCCGGGCCCCGCCGACCCGACGCCCCGCCACCCGGAGGGCCCGTGACCGACGCCCGACCCGCCCGCCTGGGCCTGCTGTTGGCCCTCGCCAGCGCGCTCGCCCTGGCGTCGAGCTGGGGCTACTGCCTCCAAGACGACGCGTTCATCTCGTTCCGCTACGCGCGCAACCTCGTCGATGGGCACGGGCTGGTGTTCAACCCGGGCGAGGCGGTCGAGGGCTACACCAACCCCTCGTGGACCGTGCTCAGCGCCGGGCTCATCGCGCTCGGCCTCAGCCCTGAGCTGCCGATCATCGCCGCCGGCGTGCTGGGCCTGCTCGGCCTGATCACCGTCGGCTGGCGCCTCGCGGTCACCCGCGGCGGCCCGGCGGCGGTCGGGGCGGCGGGGCTCATCGCCATGCACGGCGGGGCTTCGCTCGAGGCGGTGCAGGGCCTCGAGAGCACAGCCTTCGCCGCGCTGGTGGCCGCCGGGCTCTGGGCCCGGCTGACCGCGCTCAGCGCCGAGGGCGCGGGCGAGCCCGCGTCGACCATCCCGTTCAGCGCGCTGCTCTGCGCGGCGGCTGCGCTCACCCGCCCCGAGGGCTGGCTGCTGATGGCCCTGCTCGAGGGGCTGCCCTTGCTTGGCCGCGCGCTGCCCGGGCCCGGGGGCGGCCTGCGGGCGGCGCTCACGGCGGTGCCGGCCCGCCTGCCGGCCTGGGGCACGTTTCTGCTCATCGCCGGGGCCCACCTCGCCTGGCGGTGGCAGACCTACGGCGAGCTCGTCCCCAACACCTTCTTCGTCAAGGTCGGCGGCACCGAGGCCCAGGCCCTGCGGGGGCTGCGCTACCTCGCCGACCAGGCGCTGGCCCAGCCGACCGGGGCGGCGCTGGCCCTCGTCGGCGCGACGCTCGGCCTCGGCGGGCTGCGCGGCCCGGCCGCCGCGCGCGCCCAGACCGCGCTGATCCTCGGCCTGCCGGCGGTCTTCTTGGCCTATGTCGCCGCGGTGGGCGGCGACTTCAAGGCCACCGGCCGCTTCGTGCTGCCGCTGCTCGGGCCGCTGGGCCTGCTCGCGGCGGGCGCCCTCGCGGCGGCCGGCGCCCGGCTCGGGCGCCCGTGGCTGCCGGTGGCGGCCGCCCTGCTGC
>JBJONS010000122.1:0-20446 GCA_046051725.1 Pseudomonadota bacterium
ACGGTCTTGCCGACGCCGGCGCCGCCGAAGAGGCCGATCTTGCCGCCGCGGGCGTAGGGGGCGAGCAGGTCGATGACCTTGATGCCCGTCTCGAACATCTCGACCTCGGTCGACTGCTCGAGGAAGGTCGGCGGGGCGCGGTGGATGGGCTTGGTCGACTTGGCGCCGATGGGGCCCTTCTCGTCGATGGGATCGCCGGTCACGTTGAGGATCCGGCCGAGCACCTCGGGCCCGACCGGCATGGCGATCGGCGCGCCGGTGTCGCGCACGGCCATGCCGCGCACCAGACCGTCGGTCACGTCCATCGAGATGGCGCGGACGGTGTTCTCACCGAGGTGCTGCGCGACCTCGAGGGTGAGGTTCTCAAGCGTGTCCCCGATGAAGGGGTTGCTGAGCTTGAGGGCGGACATGATGTTGGGGAGGTGGCCGGGCGGGAACTCCACGTCGACGACGGGGCCCATGACCTGGATGACCTTGCCGAGGTTGGCGCTCATGCGGGTCTCCTACGGGGAGGATGCGGAGGGGGAGAGGGACAGAAAAGGACAGCGACGGGCCGGGTGGACCGCGCGCGGGGGTCAGAGCGCCTCGGCGCCGCTGACGATCTCGATGAGCTCTTTGGTGATCGCGGCCTGGCGCGCCCGGTTGTACTCGAGCGTCAGCCGGTTGATCAGCTCGGACGCGTTGCGGGTCGCGGCGTCCATCGCGGTCATGCGCTTGGCCTGCTCGCCGGCCTGGGTCTCGAGCAGCGCCTGGAACAGGCGGGTGCGGAGGCTCATCGGCAGCAGGCGGGCCAGCAGCGCGCTGGCGTCGGGCTCGAACAAGAAGTCGACGCCCTCGGCGACCTCACCCTCGGGGGTGGCCGGGACCTCGAGCTGCATCGGGAGGATGCGCTCGATGGTGGGCTCCTGGCTCAGCACCGACCGGTAGCGGTTGTAGGCGAGATAGACCTCAGAGAAGGCGTCCTCGGCCAGCTCGCGCTGCAGGCGCAGCGACAGCTCGTCGGCGATCGAGGCATAGGCCTTGGGGTTGAGGTCCACCACGCTGTCGGCGACGGTGAAGCCGCGGCGGGTCAGGTGCTGCCGGCCCTTCTTGCCGTAGCAGTAGATCCGGACGTTCTTGCCGGCCGCGGCGAGCTCTTCGACCTTGAGCTGCGCGGCGCGGTTGATGATCGAGTTGAAGTTGCCGCAGAGCCCGCGGTCGGCGGTCATCACAACCACCAGCACGTCGTTCTCGTTGTTCGGCTGGCGAAGGAGCGGGTGCGCGACCGCGCCGCCGACCGCGCCGACCACGCGCTGCAGCGTGCGCTCGAGCGCCTGCTGGTAGGGCCGGGCCGAGGTGGCGGCCTGGGTGGCCCGGTTCAGCTTGGCGCTGGAGACGAGCTTCATCGCGCGCGTGATCTGCCGGGTGTTCTTCACCGAGCCGATGCGGTTGCGGATGTCACGAAGGGAGGCCATCGGGGCTCCAAGGCGGAGGCGGGGGGCGGGCGCGGGGGGCGCCCGCGCGTTCTTGGCGCTGCGGCCCCGGCCGACGCCCAGGGGGCGCGAGGGGGTGCCGTGCGGACCAGCCGAGGGAGCCGCCGCAGGGCGCGGCTGCGCCCCGGGGCGGCCACGGCGCTCAGGCCTTCCAGCCCTTGCGGGCGGCCTTGATGGCGGCGATGACCCGGTCCTTGAGGTCGGACTTCTTGAAGGTGCCGCGGTCCACGATCTCGTTGAGGAGGTTCTTGTGGTCGCGCTCGAAGGTGGCGCTCAGCTCGGCGAGGAAGGCCGTGACCTGCGGCACCGGGATGTCGTCGCACGCGCCGCAGTCGCCGGCGATGATGTGCACGATCTGCATCTCGACGGTCAGCGGGCTGTACTGGCCCTGCTTGAGGATCTCGACGAAGCGGGCGCCGCGGGTCAGCTGCTGCTGGGTGCTGGCGTCGAGGTCGGACCCGAACTGCGCGAAGGCCTGGACCTCGCGGTACTGGGCAAGCACGAGCCGCAGGGTGCCGGCGACCTCTTTCATCGCGCCGATCTGGGCGTTGCCGCCGACGCGCGAGACCGAGATGCCGACGTTGATCGCCGGGCGCACGCCCTGGTAGAACAGGTTGCTCTCGAGGAAGATCTGGCCGTCGGTGATCGAGATGACGTTCGTCGGGATGTAGGCCGACACGTCACCGGCCTGGGTCTCGATGATCGGCAGCGCGGTCAGCGAGCCCGCGCCCTCGCGGTCCGACATCTTCGCGGCGCGCTCGAGCAGCCGGCTGTGGATGTAGAAGACGTCGCCGGGGTAGGCCTCGCGGCCCGGGGGGCGGCGGAGCAGCAGCGACAGCTGGCGGTAGGCGGTGGCCTGCTTGCTGAGGTCGTCGTAGACGCACAGCGCGTGCTGGCCGTTGTCGCGGAAGTACTCGCCGATGGTCACGCCGGTGTAGGGCGCGAGGAACTGCATCGGCGCCGGGTCGGACGCGCCGGCCACGACCACGGTCGTGTACTCCATCGCGCCGGCGTCCTCGAGCTTGCGGACGACCTGGGCCACGGTGCTCTGCTTCTGGCCGATCGCCACGTAGATGCAGTGCATCTTGCGCTTGGGATCGTCCTTGAACACGCGCTGGTTGATGATCGCGTCGATGGCCACCGCGGTCTTGCCGGTCTGGCGGTCGCCGATGATCAGCTCGCGCTGGCCGCGGCCGATCGGCACCATCGAGTCGATGGCCTTCAGCCCGGTCTGCATCGGCTCGTGCACCGACTTGCGGCGCACGATGCCCGGGGCCTTGATCTCGATCGGCGCGTAGGCGACGGCCTGGATCGGGCCCTTGCCGTCGACCGGGTTGCCCAGCGCGTCGACCACGCGGCCCATCAGGCCGGGGCCGACCGGCACCTGCACGATCTTGCCGGTGCGCTTGACGGTGGCGCCCTCTTTGATGCCGCGGTCGTCGCCGAAGATGGCGGCGCCGACGTTGTCCTCTTCGAGGTTGAGCACCATGCCGGCGAGGCCGCCGGGGAACTCGAGCAGCTCGCCGGCCATCGCGCTCTGCAGGCCGTAGAGGCGCGCGATGCCGTCGCCGACCGACAGCACGGTGCCGGTCTCGGACACCTGCACGCGGGTCTCGTAGTTCTGGATCTGCTGCTTGAGGATCTCGGAGATCTCTTCGGCTCGAATGCTCATGCGAGCTCCTGCCCGAAACGGGAGAACAGAGGGGAGAGGAGGGGCGCGGCTGCGCGGGCCAATCAGGCCTCGGCGGACGCGCTCTGCGGAGCGGAGAGGAGGTCGCGGGTCAGCGCGAGCTGGAGCTGCTCCAGCCGGCCGCGCACGCTGGAGTCATAGACCTTGTCGCCGACCTGGGCGACCATGCCGCCGATGAGGCCGGGCTCGACCACGTAGCGGACGACCACGGTGCGGCCGGTGGCCTGGGCCAGGGCACCCTCGACCTGGGCCGAGGTGACCGCGTCGAGCGCCCGGGCGGTGCGGACGGTGGCCCGCACGCGACCGGCGAGCTCGTCGGCCATCTCGCCAAAGGCGAGCGTGATCTCGGGCAGCACCGAGAAGCGGCTCTTGTCGAGCAGCAGCCGGAGGAAGTTGTTCACGTAGCCGTGCAGCGAGAGGCGCCGGAGCACCTCGGACAGCACCGCGTGCCGCTCGGCCAGCGGGACGCCCGGGTTGACCAGCACGCCGCGGAGCTGGCCGTCGTTGAGGTCGAGCACGGCGCCGATGGTGCCGAGCCCGGCGCCCACGGCGTCCAGCGCGTTGTTCTCTTGACCGAGCAGGATGAGGGCGCGGGCGTAGCGCCGCGCGAGCGAGCCATCAGCCATTGCGCACCCCCTGGGCCCCGCCGCTCACCGCCCCGAGGAACTCGCGGTCGAGGCGCTGGTGGTCTTGGTCGTTGATCTGGTCGACCACCGCGCGGGTGGCGAGCTCGACCGCGGCCTTGGCGGCCTCGGCGCGCAGGCTGGTGCGGGCGCGCTCGACCTCGTCGGCGATGGAGCGGGCCGCGGCGCGGCGGAGGCCAGCGGCCTCTTCTTGCGCCTTGCGGACGATGGCGGCGTGCTCGTCGGCCGCGCCGCGCTCGGCCTCGGACCGCAGGGCGGCCAGCTCGGCCTCGAAGCCGGCGAGCTTGTGGTGAATCGCGTCGATCTGGGCCTTGGCCTCGGCCTCGGCTTTGCCGGCGGCCTCGATGTCGTGGGCGATCTGCGAGCGGCGGGCGTCGAGGGCCGGCCCGATCTTGCCGCGGGCGAAGTAGCCGAGGACGCCGAGCAGCACGACGAGGTTGACCGCGTGCAGCGCGATCTCTTTGAGCGGCAGGCCGCTGTGGTCGCCGCCGCCGCCGCCGGCGAGGGCCACCGAAGCGCCCCCGAGCACGAGCAGGGCGAGGCCGACGCGGGCGGCAACAGCGCAAGGGACGAGAGGGGTCTGGCTGTGCATGTTCAGCTCACCAGCCCGGCCAGCGGGCGACCGAGGACCTGACCCGCCACGCGCGCGCCGAGCGCCGCGGAGCTGGCCTGCAGCTCGGCGCGGGCCTGGGCGGCCTGGGCGCCGAGCTGACCGACCGCAGCGGCGGTCTGCGCCTCGACCTCGACCCGGGCGGCGGCGAGCACACCCTGGGCCTCGGTCATCGCGACGGCGCGGCGCTGGGCCCGCATGGCCTGCAGCTCGGCGCGGGCCGCGGCGGAGCGCTGCTCGTAGTCGGCCACGCGCTCAGACAGCTGCTTGCGCAGGTCTTTGGCCCGGTGCTGCGCGCCCGAGATCGCGTCTTCGCGGCCGGACAGGTAGCCGAGCATCGGCTTGAAGATGATGAAGTACAGCCCGAGCAGGGTGACCAAGAAGGGCACGATCTGCAGGGCGACGATCGTCGGATTCGGGAGGATCTGCATCCAGGCTCCGGCGGGGGCACGGGGGACGCGGCGTCGGCGCGACGGAGGTGCTGCGGTGCAGCACCCGGCGGCCCGGCCCCGAACGGGGAGGGGCGGCGCGCAGACCCGCGGAGGAGCTCGTTTCAGGCGGCGGGCGGCTGCGTGCCCCGTCGTGCGCCCGCCGACCAAAGGCCGGTGGAGGAGCGCAAAGGGGACGCAAGGCGATGTGAAGAGATCAAAGACCGCCGAGATCCAGCGGGGAGGCGGTGGGTATCATCGGCCCCCCCGCTGGGCAAGGCCGATGGGCGCGATGCGGTGGCCCGAGAACATCGCGACCTTGACGTACCACACGCCGTTCCCGCCCTCGGCCCACCCACAGCTGGCCGGTCGGCGGCGGGCGCCCCGCCATCGTCACCGAGCGCCGCGACCGACCCGCCGGCTAAAACACGAAGCCGAGGCTGAGCGCCGTCTCGGTCGAGAGCAGCGCCGTGGTGCGGGCAGCCTCGGTGTCGACCCGCTCGCCGCGCTGCAGCTCAAAGCTCTGGCGCACGCCGAGCAGCAGGCCGTTGGACCACAGCAGCTCGGCGCCGCCGAAGATCCGCCCGCCGACGCCGCGGACGCGGGCGCGGTCCTCGGCCTGCTGGGCCAGCCAGGCCGACTCTTCGGACGCGGTCCAGGTCTCAGAGCTGTACTTCACCGTCGGGATCACCGCGCTGAAGCCCGCTCCGAGGTAGGGCGAGGCGAGCCCGGCCTGCCGCGGCAAGAAGTAGTAGCGCCAGTCGAGGGCCGGGCGCAGGCCGCCCTGCACGGTCTCGGTGACCAGGTCGTCGCCGTCGGCCTCAGACGCGGTCCAGGTGGTGGTTTTCAGCCGGACCGCGCTGAGGCTGCCGGTGACCGCGTGGCGGGTCCAGGCGGCGCCGCCCCACATGCGCAAAGGGCCCTGCAGAAAGCCGTCCTCTTCGTTGGCCAGCACGCCAGACAGGCGACCCTCGTCGGTCCAGGCCAGATCGGCGCGGCCGAGCGGCAGGAAGTCGACCCCGATGACGCCCTGGGGGCCGGCCAGCGCGGGCGCGCTGAGCGCGAGGCCCAGCCCGAGCCCGAGGGCGCGGAGCCCCGCCGCGGCGCGGCCACAGGCGGTGCGGGGGGAGCGGGCCGCGGGGGCGCGGCGGCGGGCGGGCGCGGTCGGGCAGGGCATGGCCGCTCCTATCTCCTCGCCACGGGCGGGCCGGGAGGGAACCGCCCACGCCCGCCGTGCGAGGCTGCCCGGCGGAGCTGCCGTGCGCCCCCTCCCCTCCCCCGCCTCTGCCCCAGCGCCCCTCGACGCCGCCCTGGCCGGGGACACCGACGCGCGCGCCGCCCTGCTCGAGGCGCACGGCCCGCGGATCTGGGCGCTCTGCCGCCGCCTCGATCCGGAGCCCGAGGACGCCTACCAAGATGTCTGGCTCAGCGTGTGCAGCGAGCTGCACCGCTTTGTGCCCGATGACAGCCGCGGCAGCCTCGGCGCCTGGATCCAGACCATCGCCGCCCGGCGCCTGATCGACCGCCACCGGCGCCGCCAGGTCCGCCCGCTGTTCCTCGCCGGTCCGCTGCCCGAGCTGGCCGCACCCGACGCCGATCCCACCGCCGGCGCCGAGGGCGCCCTCTCACGCGCGCGGCTGGAGCAGGCGCTGGCCGCCCTGCCCGAGGCCCAGCGCCGCCTCGTGGTCCTCCACCACGTCCACGACGAGGGCGTCGACGCGCTGAGCGCGCTGGAGGGCGTGCCCGTGGGCACGATCAAGTCCCGCCTGTCCCGCGCCCGCGCCGCCTTGCTGCGCCTGCTCGGAGGAGCCCCCGCATGACGCCAGACGAGCAGGACGCTGCGCTGCAGGCTGCCCTCGAGCAGCTCCCGGCCGAGGAGCCCGTACCCGCCGCGCTGCAGGCCCAGACCCGCGCCGCGCTGCAGGCCCGCCACACCGCCCCGCCGCGCAGGGCAGCGCCCGCCCAGGCGCCCTGGGCGGTCGCCGCAGGCCTCACCGCCGCGGCCGCCGCCTTCGCGCTCGGCGCCCAGCAGGCCCCGCCGGCCCAGCTGCAGCTCGGGGACGGCCACCAGGTGCTCGACGGCGAGATCACCGTCCAGGTCGGTGAAGGCACGCTCGAGCTCGACGGACGGGCGCAGATCACGGTCGGCGGGGCGGAACCGGCCGCGCCCTCCGCGCGAGGAGCCGGGGCGGAGGTGTCCATGTCCGCTCCCCAGCCGCTCGCCCTCGCCGGCTCCGCCCTCGCCGGCGCCCTCGTGACCTTCACCCTGCTCGAAGGCGCGGCCCTCTGGACCGACGCCGAGGGCAGCCGCCCGCTGCAGACCGGCGAGGCGCTGGCGCTGGCGGGCCCGGCCCCCGCCGGCCGCGCCGGGCCCCCGAGCCCCGCCCGGGTCCCGACCTCCACCCCCGCCGCCGCGCCGGGCGCCGGTCGGGGCGCGCTGAGCCCCGCCGAGCAGATCCGCAGCTTGGAGCTCGAGCTCGCCGCGACCCGGGCCCAGCTCGCCCAGTTTGGCGGCGTGCCCGGCGCCTGGCCCGCCGACCTCGCCCCCGGCCTGCGCCCCGAGCAGGTGCGCCCCTGGGCCGAGGGCCTCGCCGCGCTGCCGGGGGTGCGCGGCGTCGAGGTCGACTGCGAAGAGTACCCCTGCATGCTCACGTTTGAGGCCAAGGACCCGTCCGATCCCGACTGGTCGGCCGTGCGGGCGGCGCTCGAGGACCAGCACCCGGCCGTCCCCGAGGGCACCCAGGTCTCGGTCGGCGTCAGCGAGGCGGTCCTCGAGAATGACGACGGCAGCGCGCAGAGCACGCTCATCGCCTGGCTGGCCGACGCCGCGACCCTCGACAACACCGTGCGCCAGCGCCTGAACGTCCGCGTCCAAGACCTGCTCGAGGACGCCCACGGCGGCGCGCCGCTGCCCCCGCTCCCGCCGAGCGAGGCCCCCGAGGCGCCGGGCGCGGCCCGGCACGAGCTGACCGTCGAGGAGCGCTGAGCCGGGCTCGGCGGTCAGCGCTCAGGCGGGGCTCGGCGCCCAGTGGCTGTGAAAGCCCATCGGCACCCGCCGGGGCAGGCGCACCCGGGCGATCGGGCCCGCAGTGACGTCCTGGGCGTCAAAGACCCGCAGCTCGGTGCGGCCCTCGCGCAGGTCGTTCACGAAGGTCAGCACCCAGCCATCGTCCTCGGCGGTCGCGCCCGGACGGGGGGCGAAGACGGTCTCTCCGCCCCGCTGGCCCTCACCGTAGGTGTGGTGCTGACCGACGCCCGTGTCGGTGTCGTAGGCGATGAGCCCGTCGAACTGCAGGGTCGGCGCCTTGGCGATGCGTGGATGCCAGGCCCGCTTCGTGGCGACGCCGAGCCGGTCGTTGTTCATGCGGGGGAACTCGGTGGGCACGTCGTCGAGCTGCTCGCCCCGCACCGCCCCGGTCCGCAGGTTGAGGGTCCAGCGGTAGAGGAAAGGATGGAGGCGGAGGAACTCGAGCCGGGGGATCTCGGGCTCGTCCTTGTGCAGGACCCGGGGGATGGGGTCGTCAATGCGGCAGGCCAGGAGCGTGACGGTGGGGGAGCCGTCGCCGTCCACCCCCTCCCACGCGTTGATCGTGTGGTACACGTAGCAGGCGGGGACCTCAAACCAGCGGACATCACCGCCGTGGCGCGGCATCAGCCCGATCCGCCCCGGCTTGTCGTGGTGGAAGCGCACCCGCCGCTGGCCCCGGGCGAGCCGCTCGGGCTCCCATACCATCGGCAGATCGAGCAAAACGGTGTACTGCTCGGTGATCGCGATGTCGTGGAAGAGCGAGGGCGCCGGCGTCTCGACCTCGACGCGCGCGGTGCACACACCCGCCGCCGACACCACCCCGACCTCGAGGAAGGGCCGCCGGTAGGGGTTGTAGTCGAAGAAGATGAGCTCGCCGGTGCGCGGGTCGACCTTGGGGTGCGCCGCCAGCCCGCCGCCCAGCGTGCCGCCGAAGTCTTCGGGGCCGACCGTGTCGAGCGAGGGCAAGGCGAGCTGGTAGGGCTGGCCGCCCAGCCACCACAGGGCCAGCAGCTTGCCGCCGTGCCAGACCAGATCGGTGTTCGCGGTGTCCTTGTCGGGCATCGGGTCGCCCGGCGCAAAGGGGCACATGATGCCCGCGCGCAGCGCCCGGCCCGCCTCGAGATCGGCCTTCAGCCCGGCCGTTTGCACATAGCGGTTGTGGTAGGACGCCCGCCCCTCGGCGATCGACACGCCGTGCACCATGCCGTCGCCGTCGAACCAGTGGCTCGGCCCCGGCGGCGGGAAGCGCGGGTTGGGGTTGGCCTGCACAAAAGCGCCGCGCAGGCCCTCAGGCAGCGCGCCGATCACCTCGAGGTCGAGGTCGTCGCGCTCGTCGTCGACCCGGGCGTAGAGGCCCTCGTCGTAGCTGGCGATGTTGAGCAGCGGGCGCAAGGCGCTGGGGGCGGGCGGCGTCGGGCTGAGCATGGGCTCCTCGGGGCGAGCGCCCATCCTCGCACAGGTCCGGGCCGGGGCGCGCCTCAGGGCCCCGGCGCTGGCGGTCGCCGCTGGGCCTCGACCGCGGCGGTGGCCTCGTCGAGCAGCGAGCGCAGCACGTCATCTTCGGGGAGCAGCTCGGCCGCGGGGCGGATCACCCGCTGGGCCTCGGCCGCCCGGCCGACGTCGAGCAGGGCGAGGCAGAGCTGCGCGCGCAGCACCAGATCGGTGGGCGCGAGCCAGAGCGCCTCGAACATGCCGTCGATGGCCCGCTCGGGCTCGCCCTGGGCCCAGTCGACCGCCGCCACCACCAGCCGCGCCCGCGGGTGGCTGGGCATGCGGGTGACCGCGTAGGCCGCCTCGGCCTCGGCCCGGCGCAGCTCGCCGCGCGCGAGCAGCAGCTCGGCGCTCAGCAGGGCCACCTCGGCGTGGTCGGGCACCTTGGCCAGCGCCTCGTCGGCGGCCTGCTCGGCCTCGTCGAGCGCGCCCAGCGCCAGCAGGCTGCTGACCTGGCCGGCCATCGCCGCGGCGCTCATCGGGTCGGCGTCCAGGGCCGCGGCGAACCAGCCCTCAGCCTCGGCGTGGGCGCCCAGCGCGCCGAGCAGCTCGGCGACCCGCAGGGCCCGGCCGCTCGAGGGCGCGCGGTCGTAGAGGGCGAGGCTCGCGTTGAGCGCGCCGGGCAGGTCACCTTCGGCGAGCAGCACCCGGGCGTCGAGCTCGGCCGCGCCGGCGGTGCCGGCCATGCCCACGTCGAGCTGCTGCAGCAGCGCCCGGGCCTCGCGCACCTGCCCGCGGGCCAGCGCTTGGCCGACCCCCCAGGTCAGCGGGATGAGCTCGATGACGTCGCGCGGGTCGAGATCACCGGCCTCGGCGTGCACGTCGCCGCCCAGGTAGCCGAGCGCGGCCAGGGCCTCGACCTCGTCGCCCCGCAGGGTGGCGGTGCCGGCCTCTGCGCCCGCGCCCGCGGCGATCAGCTCGCCCTCCCAATTCCCGATGGCCGCGGCGGCGGCGGCCGACTCCCCCGCGGGGACCGCCGCCTCCTCATCGACCCCCACCCGCCCGCCGGCGAAGGGGTAGCGCGACAACCGCACGCCCAGGGTCTCGCGCCCTTCCGCGAGCGTCCGCGCCGCGAGGGGGGCGAGGCCGAGGCTGTAGAGCCCGGTGCGCGCCTCGGACCAGGCCGCGCCGCTGCCGCCGTCTTGCAGGGGCCGGCCCTGCAGCGCGGGGCCGCCGTCGAGCCCCGCCCAGGCCAGCAGGCTCGGCACGATGTCGACGTGGCTGACGACGTCGTCGATGATGGTCCCCGCGGCGAGGCCCAGGTCGAAGCCGCGGGCCCGCACGATCAGCGGCACGCGCAGGGTGCCGTCGTGGAGCAGAAAGCCGTGGGTCTGCTCGCCGCCCTCGCCGAAGGACTCGCCGTGGTCGGCGGTGATGACCACCAACGACCGCGGGTGCTGGGCGTCCCAGGCCTCGAGCAGGCGGCCGACCTGGGCGTCAGCGTAGGCGATCTCGCCGTCGTAGGGCCGACCGGGGTGCCGCGACGCCCAGGGCTCGGGCGGCGCGTAGGGGTAGTGGGCGTCAAAAAGGTGCACCCACAGGAACAAGGGGCGGTCGTCGTCGGCGCGCCGGGCCAGCTCGCCGAGCGCGTCGTCGACCACCACCTCGGCCGGGCGCTCGTCGCGCCAGTCGAGCACCGTGGGCAGGCGCTCGAGCGGGTCGTGGTAGGCCTCAAAACCCTGGCCGAAGCCCCAGCGTCGACGGGTCGGGAACGCGCTGGTCACCGCCGCGGTGCCGTAGCCCGCGGCGCCCAGCCGCTCGGCGAGGGTCAGCTCTTCGGGGCCGAGGATGAAGTCGCCGTTGTCGCGCACCCCGTGGGTCGGGGGGTAGCGCCCGGTCATGATGCTGCTGTGGCTCGGGATCGTCAGCGGGCAGGTCGCGTAGGCCCGCGTCCAGATCGCGCCCTCGGCGGCCAGCCGGTCGTAGGTCGGCGTCTCGGCCTGCGCGTAGCCATAGGGACCGAGGTGGTCGGCCCGGGTGGTGTCGAGCGTGATGAGAAGCACGCTCGGCGGCGCGGGGGCGCAGCCAGCGGCGAACAGCCCCGCCGCCACCAGCCGGCGCATCAGGCCTGGCCCGGGCGCAGCGGGGCGAGCTGGCGGGCGAACACCACGAAGTCGCGCACCTGGGCGGCGATCATGCCGCGGGTGGCGCTGTCTTTGGGGGCGCCGTCGGCGTCGAGCCCATCGCCGACGCCGGGCACAAAGACCCGGTTGGGGAACACAAACGCGTTGCGGTAGCCAAAGACGCCCTGCAGCTGCTCGATCGCCCGCAGCGCACCCCAGCGGCCGGCGGCGAGGCCGATGAACGCGACCGGGCGGCGCTCAAAAGCGACCGGGAAGGGCAGCATGTCGATGAACAGCTTGAGAACACCGGGGAAGCTGCCGTTGTACTCGGGCGAGAGCACCACGAGGCCGTCGGCGCCGAGCACCGCCTCGGCGAAGGGCGCGAACGCGGCCGGCTTCTGGGCATAGGCGCCCGGCGCGAGCAGCTCGATGGGCAGCGCGCCGAGGTCGAGGAGCTGGGCGTCGACACCCTCGACCGCGGCATAGGAGGCCTGGACGTGGCCAGCGAGCCGGCGGGTCTGGGCCCCCGGGCGGTTGGTCCCGCTGATGACGACGACGCGTGTGGGTCGGGAGGGCTCGGACATGGGGCGTGGCTCACAGCAATCGGGTGGGGGCGCGCTCGCCGCCACCTTAGCGCGCCGGTCTGGCGCCGCCGCGGGGTTGAAACGGCTGGCAAGGTGCCTGACGCTGTGCGGGGGAGTCGGCGCCCTCTCCTGCGGCGGCGCGGCCGAGCTGGCCCGGGCCGCCGGAGAGGAGCTGGGCGCCGCCCTCCCTCCGCCGGCTGGCTGCGTCGACGACCTGTCGGCCCTGCAGGGCGCCGATCCCGATCCGCGCTGGGCCGCTCCGCACCTGCTCGTCGTGCGCAAGGGCGCACGCACCCTGCAGCACTTCCGCGCCGGCGCGCCCGCCCGTGGCCCGGAGGGCGTCGCCCGCTGTTGGCGGGTGGGCCTGGGTTTTGCGCCCGAGGGCACCAAACACGCCGAGGGCGACGGCAAGACGCCCGAGGGCTGGTACCGGACCTCGGACAAGCCCGAGTCGAGCTTCGCCCACGCCATCTCGGTGCACTACCCCAACGCCGAGGACGCCGCGCAGGGGGTCGCGGCCGGGCGCATCGACGCCAAGACCGCCCAGCAGCTGCGCGCGGCCGACAGCGCGGGGGCGCGCCCACCCCAAGAGACAGCGCTCGGCGGCCACATCCTCATCCACGGCGGCGGCGGGCTGGTCGACTGGACGCTCGGCTGCGTCGCGCTGGACGACCCCCACCTGCTCGCCTTGCGGGCGGGGCTGCCCAAGGGCCAGCGGGCCTGGCTGCGGGTGCTGCCGTGAGCCCAGGGATGAGCCGCCGGGCGCTGCTCGCCGGCCTCGGCGGGCTCGCGCTGATCGGCCCGGCCGCCGCCGCCGCGCCGGGCCTCGAGCTGCGGCAGCTCGAGCACCAAGGCGACCGCTGGCGCGTCGTGATCGCCCAGCTCGGGCACCCGCAGGGCCCGCTGCGGCTGCGGCTCGTGGGCCAGGCGCCCGGCGCGCCCCGCCCGCTGACGCTGGACCGCGCCGACGCCGCGCTGCGGGCCGCTGGCCTGCGCCCCCTGGTGCTGACCAACGCGGGCATGTTCCACGAGGGCGGTGCGCCGGTGGGCCTGCACGTCGAGGACGGCGTGGAGTACGCGCCGCTGCGCCGGGGCGGCGGCGCGGGGAACTTCTTCTTGCTGCCCAACGGCGTGCTGTCGGTCGGGCCCAAGGGCCCCCGGATTGACGACGCAGAGGGCTTCTCGGCGCCGTCGTCGACCCTGTCGGTCGCCACGCAGTCGGGCCCGCTGCTGGTCCACCGCGGGGCGGTGCACCCCAAGCTCATCCCCGGCTCGAGCAACCGTGCGCTGCGCAGCGCGGCGGGGGTGCGGGCCGACGGCGCGCTGGTCTTCGCGATCTCGGACGGTCCCGTGCGCTTCTTCGACACCGCGACCCTGCTGCGCGACGGCCTGGGCTGCCCCGACGCGCTCTACCTCGACGGCACGATCTCGGGCCTGCGGGGAGAGGCTTGGCCCAACGAGCGGGGCCATCCCCGGGGCTATGGGGGCGTGCTGGCGCTGACCCCCGCGGACGGAGCGTGAGCGCAGCGCCGGCGGGGGCGCTGGGGCCGCTGGTGCGGGCGCTGCGGGCGCTGGGCCTGCCGGCCACCGCGGTCGAGGGGCGCTGGGCGCTGCGCCTCGGGCCCCAGATCCCCGCGCTGTCGCTGGCCGAGCTGGCTGGGCCTCCGGTGCCGGTCGAGCAGGACCCCCACCGCTACCGGCCGGTGGTCGAGCTGTGCCGCCTCGCCTTGGCGGGGCACCCGCCGCCCCTGCGCCCGGCCCTGCGCAGCGCGGCCCTGGCCCACACCGCGGCGCTCCGCGCGGGTGACCCGCTGGGCGCCGGGGGGCGACCGCTGCGCCTCGGCCCGCGGCTGCTGGTCCTCCCCCTGGTGCAGCTCGGCGGCGGCTCGCTCGACGCCACGCCCCTGCTGCACCTCGCCCGCACGCCCCTGCCCGAGGCGCTCGAGGCCTGGGCCGCCGGGCGGCCGCGGCTGGCCGAGGACGACCCGGCGCGCCTGCTGCTCGACCCGCCGGGCCCGGGCGCGCTGCGGGTAGGCGCGCGCTTGCGTCGCCTGCCCGTCGACGACGAAGACGCCCTGCTGCACGCTGCCCTCACCGCGGCGACCGCGCCGGAGCGCGGCCCGGGCAGCGGCCTGCTCCACCTGCACGCCGGGCCGCTGTCGGTGCGCCCGCTGCGGCGCGCGGCGCCGGACGCGCTGCGGCGGGCGCTGCAGGCCGCGGAGCTCGAGGAGGACCTGCACGACTACAACCACGCCCTGTCGACCTGGGCGGAGGCCGATCCGCTGGGCCGCGCCTGGCCGGCCCTGCGCCGGGTCCAGGGGCCGGCGGGCGCGCCGCTCGGCGTCAGCGCCTGGCCCGGGGCCGCCGCGGCCCTGCCGGCGGCCGATCTGCTCGATCTCGAGCTCGGCGACGGCGCGGTGGTGCGGGTGTGGACCGACGCGGTGCTCGACGTGCTCCATGACGCCGGGCAGCCGATCCCCGGCACGTGGCCGCCGCGCTTCGCGGTGCGGGGGCCCTTCCCGGCCGCGGCCGAGGCCCGGGCGCGCGCCCAGGCGATCCCCGCCGACTGAGCACATCGTGGGGAGAAGGGCTCAGGTCGGGCGCGCTCCGCGCCGAACAGGCGGAGCGGGCCAGGCAGGAGGAGACCCCAAATTCATCCCCACTCCGCCGGGCCCGCCCCGGAGCTGCTGGCAGGGGGTCCCTTCGGGGGCCCCCTGCTGGTCGCCCCCACACCGATGGGGACCGGGTGCACGACGAGCGGCGCTGCGCCTCGACAGAGGGCGATCCACGCGCCCTCGCGAGGAGGGTCAGCGATCAGGTGCCCGAGCCATCGGGGGGGAGGCGCCGCGCGCCCCGCGCCTGAGGGTATGCCACAGCCTCCGCACGGAAGTCAAGGCGCGGCGCGGCGCCGACCGAGCGGGAGCGCCCGGCGCGGATCGACGGGCGGGTGCCCGCCGGATCGGGGCGCAATAAGGCGCGCGGGCGCGGCGCCGACGCGCTGCACCTCACCCGCCCCGAGGCGACGCAGGTCCCCATGCTCGACATCAAGCTGTTCCGGAACGATCCCGCCCGCATCAAGGACGCCATCGCGGCGCGCGGGGGCGATCCCGCGGCCGTCGACGAGGTCGTCCGCCTCGACGAGGCGTGGCGGGCCGCGGCGCTCCGCCGCGACGAGCTGCGCAACCTCCGCAAGGTGCTCAGCAAAGAGATCGGCCAGTCCAAAGACCCCGAGCTCCGCGCCGCCAAGATGAAAGAGGTCGAGGCGGCCAAAGAAGAGCTCGAGCAGGTCGAGGCCCAAGAGCAGCCGCTGGCCGAGCAGCGCGACGCCCTGCTGCTCGCCCTGCCGAACCTGCTCGACGAGGCCACCCCGCGCGGACACAGCGAAGACGAGAACGTCGTCATCGAGACCTTCGGCGCGCCGCCGGCCCTGGGCTTCGCCCCGCGCACCCACTGGGACCTGGGCAGCGAGCAGCACCTCATCGACTTCGACCGCGGCGTGAAGATCAGCGGCAGCCGCTTCTACGTGCTGCGCGGCGATCTCGCGCGCATGCAGCGCGGCCTCATCGCTTGGCTGCTCAACTTCCACAGCGACAACGGCTACCGCGAGCTCTACCTGCCCTTCGCGGTGCGCGGCGCGGCGCTCAAGGGCGCCGGCCAGCTGCCGAAGTTCGCCGACAACCTGTACCACGACGCCGAAGAAGACTTCTGGATGGTGCCGACGGCCGAGGTGCCGATCACCGGCTACCACGCCGACGAGATCCTCGACGAAGAGCAGCTCCCGCTGCGGTACTGCGCCTACACGCCCTGCTTCCGGCGCGAGAAGGTCAGCCACGGGCGCGACGTGCGCGGCATCAAGCGCGGCCACCAGTTCGACAAGGTCGAGCTCTACCAGCTCACCCGCCCCGAAGACTCGGCCGCCGCCCTCGAAGAGATGCGGGCCCACGTCGCCCGGCTCTGCGAGGCCCTCGGCCTGCACTACCGGGTCAAGGCGCTGTGCAGCGCCGACATCGGCTTCGCCAGCCAGAAGACCTACGACTTCGAGGCCTGGGCGCCCGGCTGCCAAGAGTGGCTTGAGATCAGCAGCGTGAGCAACTGCCGCGACTTCCAGGCCCGCCGGGCGAACCTGCGCTACCGCGAGGCCAGCACCCGCAAGCCCGAGCTGCTGCACACGCTCAACGGCTCGGGCCTCGGCCTGCCGCGCACCATCATCTGCTTGCTCGAGAGCCACCAGCGCGCCGACGGCAGCATCGGCGTGCCCGCGTTCCTGCAGCCCTTCGTGGGCACCGACGTGCTCCGGCCGGCCTGAGCCGCCCGTCGCAGCGCCGCGCCTCCCCCGCTCAGCCTCCCTCGCGCCTCCCCCGCTCAGCCTCCCTCGGCCGCCCCGAGGTGGCCGCGGTCCCGCTCACCGGGGGCAGCGGCGCCGGCGAGGCTGAGGTTCATCTCGAGCAGGCCCTCGCTCAGCGCGCGGGCCAGCAGCCGCCGCAGCGCGTCGCCCCCCGGGCCGCGCTCGGCGAGGCGCTGCTCGGTGAGGCCGGGGGCGAGCAGCCGCAGGTGCGTCGGCGTCCAGGCGACCCAGCGGGCGCCGCTCTCGTCACCGCCGAGCAGCAGCCCCGGCGCCCGCAGGCGGCGCAGGACCGCGTCCCGGCCGTCGCTCCCCGCCGCGCGCAGCTCGAGCTCGCCCTGCAGCACGAAGCAGACCCCGAGGGTGTCCGCCGGATCGAGGACGACGCCCGCCGGCAGCCGCAGGTCTGCGGCCGAGCGCAGGGCCGGGGTCAGCGCGGCGCAGAGGGCCGGGCCCGGGATGCCGAGCGCCGGCCAGCGGGCGGCGAGCGCGTCGGCGAAGGCGGGGATCGGATCGGCGGCGCTCACGGCGCGCTCCCGCGCAGGCCCTGGCTGGGGGGCCGCAGCCGCGACCACAGGCCGAGGCGACGGGTCTCGGCCTCGAAGACCTCCGGCTCGGCGCCCCGCGGCTGGCGATCGCCGCCGCCGCTGGCGAGCAGGGCCGCGCTGGCCCCCCGCAGGCGCTCGCGCAGGGCGCCGAGCGCGGCGAGCTCGAGCGCGATCCGCGCCGTCGCCACCGCCTCGCCCCGCAGCGCGCCGTGCTCGAGCACCAGGACCGCTGCCGGCTCGAGCGCCTCGACCGAAGCACTGCGCAGCGCGTGATCTTCGACGAGCGCCCGCTCGCCCACGAGGTCGCCGGGCAGGGCCCAGCCCAGCACCCGGGCCCGGTCGCCGCCGGCGAGCACCCGCAGGCGGCCCTCGACGACGAGGAAGGCGGCCGAGCCGCGATCACCGGCCCGGACGAGCACCTCGTGCGGCTCGAGGCGCCGAAGGGGAGCCGCCGCGGCCAGCGCGGCGAGCTCGTCGCGGCTGAGCGCGCGCAGGGGACGGAGGCGGCAGAGCTGATGGGGGGTCGCGCGCATGGTGGGCACCTCCCCCCAGGGAACGGCGCCAGGCGGCCGGCGCCTGAGCCCGGCGCGGTCCAATCTCCTCCGGGTCCGCCCGTACGTGCGCACCCGCCCGGGCCCGCGCCCGAAGCCTCCGCCCCATCCCCCGGGGACCGCCGCGCGGATAGGCGCGCCTGCGCGGGCCAGCGGCCCCGCTTCGGGGGCGAGCATGGGCGGGCGAGGGGCGCGCGGCGCGGCAGCGGCGCAGGGTCGGGTGCGGACGCTGTGCTGGGCGCTGTTCACGGCGCTGGGCATCCACGGCGGCGCCGCCGCCCAAGCGCCGGCCCCGGTCGCGGCGCCGCCCGCCGAGGACCCCGGCGCGGTGGTCGACCGCCTCGTCGCGGCGATGGTCAGCGCCGAGCGTGCGACCAAGACCTGGACCTTCGTGCTCGAGCGCCAAGAGCTGGTCGACGGCGAGATGATGCCCGCCGAGCGCATGCAGGTCAGCTTTCAGAAGCCCTTTGCGGTCTACGCCAAGTGGATCGGCGCGGTCGACAACGGCCAAGAGCTCATCTTCAAGAAGGGCTGGAACGGCGACCAGCTCATGGTGAACCCGCCGGGGCTGGTGCCGACCCTCAACCTCGACCCGCGGGGCGCGGTGGCGATGCGGGGCAACCGCCACCCCATCCTCGACCTCGGCTTCCCCTTCCTGGTCGGGCGCATCGCCGCCGACCACCAGCTCGCCCGGGCCCACCCCGGCAGCGCCACGGTCGAGGACCTCGGCCCGCGCACGGTCTCGGGCCGGGCGGCCCGCTGCTACCGCTCGACCCTCCCCAAAGATCAATACCCCAGCTTGTATGCCTACAAAGCAGAGATCTGCGTCGACACCGCGCTGAACCTGCCCACCGAGGTCAAGGTCTGGGACAAGGTGGGCGGCAGCGTGCAATTGGTCGAGCGCTACACGTTCTCGGCGGTGAAGGTGAACCCGAGCCTCGACCCCCTCACCTTCGACCCCGAAAACCCGGCCTACGGCTTCTGACCGCTCGACGAGAATAACGTCCTATTCGATGTAGCCGAGCCCGCGCAGCTGATCGAGCATGTTGGCGTCGGCGCCGCTGGCCGCCGCGGCTTGGGTCTGGCGGGGCCCGTAGGTGGGCACCCGCACGCGGGGCCGGGCCGCCCGCGCCTCCGGCCGGAAGGCCTCGCTGAGCACCCGCCCGGGCAGGTCCTCGGCCACCGGCAGGCCGAGCGCCCAGGCGATGGTCGGGCTGATGTCGGCGGGGCCCGCCCCGCGCAGGCGCTGGCCCGGCAGCACGTCGGGGCCGGCCAAGAACAGCACGCCCTTGGCGTCGCGGGTGTGGCCGCCGGGGCGGTCTTTGCGCTGCCGGCGGTGCGCGTCCAGGCTCGGCTCGGCGCCGTGGTCGCTGAGCACGATGAGGTTGACCTCGGGGCCCGCGGCCTCCCACAGCTGGCCGACCATCGCGTCGGCGTAGCGGTACACGGCGTCCACCGCGCCCTCCTCAAGCTCGAGGCCCGGGCGCAGGCTGCGGTACTTGAGCGGCTCGACCGCGTCCCAGGCGTAGTGCTGGATGGGGTCGGGCCCCCGCAGGTAGACCATGACCAGGGCGGGCGGCGCCGGCGCGCGCAGCTGGTCGGCGGCGATGCGGGCGTGGGGCAGGTCGAGTGCCCAGAAGGTCTTGAACCAGGACCACGAGCTGCGCTCGTTGAAGGGCGCCGCCTCGATGGCGGCGCGCTGGGCGTCGCTCACCCCCGACATCTGCTGCAGCAGGTCGTAGGGGAAGGCGGCGGGGTCGAGCCAGTAGGGCCGCAGCGCCTCGACATGCGCGGCGGGGTGCGTGTCTTGCTGCAGCGCGGCGAGGGCGGCCTGGTCGGCCTCCCAGTAGCGGCCGGCCATCCAGCCCGCGGCGGCCGGGTTGGCGTGATCGCTGATGATGACGCCGTTGACGACCTCGGCCGGCCAGCTCGCCCACCAATTGGTCACCGCCACCGCGAGGCCAGCGTCGCTGGCGATGTTCCAGATGGCGGGGACCTTCCGGGCGCCGCTGGTGATCGGCACCTTTCCGACCCCGGGCAGGGTCTGGGTGTAGTCCTCGACCCCGTGGGCGGCGGGCAGCTGGCCGGTGGCGATCGTCGTCCAGATGATCGGCGAGGCCGTCGTGTCCAGCGTGTCGAAGTCGGTCTGCACCGCGCCCGCGGCGGCGAGGCGGGCGAAGGTCGGCAGGTCGCCCCGGGCGATGCCCGCCGAGACCCGGCGCCAGTCGAGGCCGTCGACGCCGATGACGACGAGGCGCCGCTTCGGGGCCGCGGCGGGCGGCGGCGGGGCGGTCCGGGCGGCCCACAGGCCCTCGGGCTGGTCGTCGGTGGCGGCGAAGGCGGCGTCCAGCGCGCCGCTCCCCTCACGGGCCAGGGCCCAGTCCAGCGGCAGCGGGTCGGGCAGCACCACCAGCCCGCCGGGCGCCGCGGCGGCCTCGGCCTCGAGCGCCGCCCACCGGGTGTCCGGCCCGAGCGCGACCACCCCGAGGCCGGGCTGCTCGAGGGCCGCCCGCAGGCCGAGCGCGGCGGGCGCCAGCAGCGGCCCCGCGTCGAGGCCGCCGCGGTCGCGCAGGCGCAGCACCGCCAGCTCGGGCCGGTGCGGGGGGAAGGTCTTGGAGGCGGCGGCGGCGGCCCGATCCGCGGCGGCGCGCAGGCTGGCCGGAGCAGCCGCCTGGAGCCCGACCAGCGCGAGCGCGAGGGCGAGGCCCCCCAAGGCCGGACGCAGCGGGGCGGGCGCCGCGGCCGGGCGCGGCCAGCCGGCGCAGAGCAGGTGCAGGCCGGCCAGGGGCAGCAGGGCGGCGAGGCCGCGCAGGGCGGGGTGCAGGGCGGGCTCAGCGCCGAGATCACCGTGCAGAGCGCTCATCAGCGCGTCGAGCAGCCCCGGCGTCGCCGCCCAGGCCGGCGCGCCGCCGACCAGCGCCGCCGCGGCGACCAGCAGGGGCAGCTCGGCGCCGGCGGCCCGGTCGCCGGCGAGGGCCGCCCGCAGCCGGTGGGG
>JBJONS010000123.1:0-4099 GCA_046051725.1 Pseudomonadota bacterium
GCCCGCGGCCCACTCCAGCGCGCCGCCGATGGCCTCGACCTGGCGCCGGCTCAGCGGCAGCCCCAAGCCGGTGCCCTCACCGGGGGCCTTGGTGGTGAAGAAGGGCTCAAACAGCCGGCCGGCGACCTCGGGATCGACGCCTGGTCCGTCATCTTCGACGATGATCAGGCCCACCTGCACCTCGACCACCACCAGGGCGTGCGCGGCGTGGAGCGCGTTCATCACCAGGTTCTGCGTCGCTTGGAACACCACCGTGGGATCGGCGAAGCAGATCTCTGGCTCGTCGACCCGCAGCACCAGGGTCTTGCCGAGCGCGCGGGCCCGCGCCTGCAGGCCGTCGAGGACCACCTGCACCACCGGCTGCAGCGCCAACGGCTGGCGGACCAGCTGCGGGCGCCGCCCGGCCAGCGCGACCTGCTCGACCAGCCGCTCGAGGTGCTGGACCTGGAGGAGCAAGCGGGCGAGCTCATCGGCGCCCGCTGGCAGCCCCTCGGCCAGCAGCAGCTGGAGCTGCCCCTTCGCCGCAAAGATGGGCTGACGCAGCTCATGCACGAGCTCGGCCGCCCGCAGGCCCAGCTCGGCGAGGCGGGCCAGCTCGTCCTGCTGGGCCGGCGCGCGGGGCGGGCTCACCACCACCCCGGGGGCGCGGTGAAGCTCTGGCTGAGGTCGACCAGGGCCTCGCATGCGGCGCCCTCGGACCAGGACGCGTCGAGGGCGCGCAGCTCGACGAGGTAGCCCCCCGGCGGGAGCACCCGCCCGTCGTCCCCGCGGCCGTCCCACACCGCGGTGGTGGTCAGCCCGGCTGCGGAGAACAGCAGCGTGCGCTGCTCGACGCCGTCCTCGTCGATCACCCGCAGCCGCCACGCGGTCGGAGCGGCGTCGACCTCGGCGGTGATCGACAGGGTGTCGGCGTCCGCACCTGCCCCGTCCGCGCCGTCGGGCGAGAAGCGCGCGCCGCTGGCCGCGCAGGCCCGCAGGCCGGGGGCGCTGTTCACGACACCACCGACCAGCAGGCTGAAGTCGCTGCGGCTGCCCACGCCGGCGCCGTCGAGGCGCAGGCCGGCCTCGTCGCGCAGATCCCCGCTGAGCCACACCCGGTAGGCCCCCAAGCCAGGGTCGAGGGGCGCGGTGGGGAGCAGGCTGAGCGCGCGCCCGTCGGCGGACCAGCTCCACCCGCGGAGGTCCACAAGCGCGCCGCTGGGATCTTCGACGGCCACCCGGGGCGCGGTGACCGACCCCGGCCACATCGGCTCAGAGAAGCGCAGCCGCAGCGCGTCCACGGGGCCGGGCCACGCGCCTGCCGGGCTGAGGTCGACCACCCGCGGCGCCGCCGTGTCGCCGGTCACCGGCAGGGACAAGGCCCCCCAGGCGGCGCCGCTCGGGACCCCAGCGAGGACCCGGCCAGCGACGGGCAGCGGCGCGCCGAGCACGTCCCACCGGAGCTCGGCCGCGCCGTTGCGATCCAGCACCACCTGCAGCCCCTCGCTCTGGCGCAGGGTCGAGCCGGCGTCGGTCAAGGCGCCGAGCTCGGCCCGCAGGCCGAGCGGCGCGCCAGCGGCCGGGTCACCAAGACAGTCCAGCGCGGTGATCTCGATGAGCGTGCCGCTCTGGCTCGCGTCATCTGCGGCCAGCTCGGCCGCGGCGGCGGTGAGCGTGACCGGGCCGACCGGGGTGCCATCGGCGTCCCCGACCCAGGCCAGGGCCGCCGCAGACGCCGCGCAGCCATCGGCGCGGACACCCACCGCCTCGACCGCGTAGGCGCCCGGGCGGGTCCATCGGGCGGTGGTGCTGCTGGAGGTGCTGCGCGCCGTGGTCCCCGCCCCATCGCTGAAGTGCCACGCCACCACGCCCGCGCCGGTCGCGGTGACCGCGACCATCGGCGTGCTGCCGCCGACCCGGCAGAGCCGCAGCGCATCGCTGCCGTCGAGCTGCACGGCGACCGCGGGCGGGCTGTCGCAGTCCAGCGCGACGACATCGACCCCCGCGCTGATCGCCACAAAGGGGCCCGCAGTCAGCGCGAGCTGGTCTTGCACCCCGGCGGCGTCCCATGCGAACCGAAGGGTGGCAGCGCCGCCTTCGAGATCCCCGGCGACATCGGGGCCGAGCCCGCGGCTCGAGCGCAGCAGCAGCGGGCCGGTCGCGCCCGGCGTGAGGTTGCCGAAGACGTCCGTCGCCTGCACGCTCAGCGCGATCTCGGTGTCCACCGCGACCCAAGCCGGCGGCGGGCTCAGCTCGACCCGCGACCATCCGCTCGGCTCGACCACGAAGGGCGCGGAGCGTCCGAGCTCGACCCCGTCGAAGGAGACCACCAGCGCGTTGTCTTCGGCGGCGACGACGAAGATCGGCCCGACCTCGGCGGCGCCGGTCGCGTCGAGGGCGGCGACGCCCAACCCCGCGCCGCCCGCCGCTTCAGCGAGCTCGACGGTCAGAGGACCGCCGACGATGAACGGGTTCCCCCAGGCATCGGCGGCCTGCAGCGAGAAGTCGCGGCGATCCCCCGCGGTCATCGGGCCGAGCGCCGCGGCGACGACGCCCACCTGCGCCAGCGGGCCGTTGTCGACCGCGAAGCTGTCCGAGCTGCCGCTCAGCGGCGGGCTGCCCAGGCTGACGTCGACCCGGGCCGACGCCCGCGCCAGGGTGGTCGTGCAGCGCAGCGCGCCCGGATCCACAGCGCTGTCGGGGGCGCAGCTGAGGCCCGCGGTGCCGTCCGACCAGCTGGCCGTCGCGGCCTCGTCCTCTCGCACGGCGCGGGAGTTTCCCCAGGTGTCTTCTAGCCGCAGGTTGATGGCGAAGGGCGCGCCGGCGGTCGCCACAGGGGGGCCCGTCACCCGCAGGGCGTTCGCCTCGGCGGGCACGACCGCAAACGGGTTCGAGCTGCCGTCGGCGCCTTCGACCCGCGCGGTGACCACCACCGCGGGATCGGCCCGCAGCAGCCGAAGGTCGCAGGCGGCGAGGCCGCCGCTGAAGCTCGTGCACCGGGCCCCGCCCACACCGGCGACGGTGTCCAAGCCGCCGGCGTTGTCGCGCAGCTCGAGCGCCCCGGAGGGATCCTCGGCCCGGTTGCCGTAGGCGTCGAGCGCTTCGATCCAGGTCGGCTGATCCTCTTCGCCGGCCGTCACCTCAGGCTTGGCCACCTCGACCGCGAGGCGCTGCAGCGGCCCCGGCTGCACCGCGAAGGGCGCGGAGAGGCCCACCACCGCAGCACCCTCGGCGCTGCCGAAGGCCCGGAGCTGGTTGCCCGGGCAGCTCGAGGTGCCGCTGGCGCCGGTGACGTAGACCGACGACAGGGTCGCGGCGTCGTCCACCTGCACGAGGCGCTCAAAACCGGGGCCGCTGGGCGCGCAGGTCTCGTGCACCGTGAGCCACGCGCGCTCACCCTTGGTGGGGTTGCCGTCGCGGTCGACCAAGGTGAGCCGCAACGGGAAGGGCTGGCCGGCCATCACGCCCGCGCCGGCGAACAGCGGCTCGACCACCACGCCAGCCAGCGCGCCGGCCTCAAAGTACATCCACTCACTCTCGCCGGCGAGGAAGGCGCTGTCGCCGAGGCCCTGGACCTCGACCCGCACCCGGTCGACCACGTCGCTCGACACGCGCAGCGTGGCGCCGCCGCCGGCTTCGAGGCGCCCCCGCACCACGCCATCTTCGACCAGCCGCTGGTCGACCAAGCCGGCCTCGATGCGGAGGCCGGCCGCGCCGCCCGCGCCCCGCGTGGCGCGGAGCTCGACCTCGACCGGGAGCCCGACCTCGGCGCCGGCCGGGTCGAGCAGCTGCAGGTCGATGCGCGCCGACTCGCGCACCTGAAAGTTGAGCCCCGAGGTCTCAACCCGGATGCGATCAGCGCGGGTGTCGGTGACCCGGAAGGCGTCGGGGAGCAGGTCGAGCCGCCCTTGTTCGCCGCGCAGCTCGAGCGCGTAGACGCCCGGCTCGGCCCCCGCCGGCACGCGCCCCCGCAGGGTCTGGTCGTCGACGCTCTCGAGCCCCCGCAGGCGGACCTCGCCGCCGGGACCGCGCAGCCACAGCTCAAGATCGCTGTCTTGATCGATCTCGTCGCCCCCCAGGGCGCGCAGCGAGGGGCCGAGATCGTCGCCATCGACCTGAA
>JBJONS010000124.1:0-14439 GCA_046051725.1 Pseudomonadota bacterium
ACCGCGCGCCCCCGCCAGGGCGAAAATGCCGCCCCGCAAGGCAACCCAAGCGCCCGCCAGGGCGAAAAGGCCGCGCCTACCAAGGCGAAAAAAGCGCCCGCCAGGGCCAAAATGCCGCCCCGCCAGGCAATCCAAGCGCCAGCCGGGGCGAAGAGCGCCAGCGCGACGCCAACGCGAAGAAAGCACCCGCCAGGGCGAAAATGCCGTGCCCGCCAGGGCAAAAAGGCCGTGCCCGCCAGGGCAAAAAGGCCTTGCCCGCCAGGGCACCAAAAAAAGCGCCAGGGCGACGCCCGGGCGCCGCAGGCGGTCGGCCGCAGGCCGACGGAGCGCAGCGAACCCCAGGCGGGGCCCGCCGCGGCGCGCGCGCCGCGGGGCGCCCGGATCTTCCGGCCTCAGATCCGCTTGTGGGCGTCGAGGGCCTGACCCGGATCATCGGCCAGCGCGTCAAAGCGCGCCGAATCGACCCCCAGCCAGCCGGCGATGGGGCGCAGGAACGCGCGCTCGGCCGCGGTCAGCGTGTTGGCCCCCTCGCGCCAGTGCTCTTTGCTCGCGGCGATGAGCGTGGCCACGATCAGCTCTTTGTCGGCGAAGTCGGCGAGCGTCGTCGTCTGGGCCTGCAGGTGCGCGGTCATCTGTCCCGCGGCGTCGGCCGCGAAGAGAGCGTCCCGCAGGGCCATCAGGCGCTCTTCGCCGTTGTCCTGCCAGTAGGTCGGCAGCTCGGCCATCAGGCCGTCGAGCGCCTCGGCCTCGGCGCTGGTCGGCTCGCCGTCGGCGTGCACCGAGGCCCAGAGCAGCGTGGCCAGCGCGTCGGACTGCTCGGGGCGCAGGGCTTCGAAGGGAGGGCGGCGGAAGAGCCCGCCAAACAGGCGCACCACCGAAGACAGCGGGTTGAACATGGGGCACCAGCGCAGGGCGGTTGAGGTTGTGCGGAGCGCCCGCTCCTCTATGATGGGGGCTCACCGCCCGCCGCGAGGCCTGCCATGCGCTCCCCCTGTGCTCAGCCCGCGTCCGGCGCTGCTCCCGAACACCTCCGCGCGTGGTCGCCCCCGCGCGGCGCCCTGCTGCTCGCCGCGTGGCTCGGGGCCTGCGCTTCGGGCGGCGCTGGCGCCGAAAAAGCCGGCGCCGACGATGAAGACGCGGGCTCCGAGGGTGGTGGCGGCGGCGGCAACGGCGGCGGCGGCGGGGACGGCGAGGCCGAAGACACCGGCCCCATCGACCTGACCGTCGAGGTCCCCGAGCCGCCGCCGGGCGGCTACAGCTTCGTCTCGCCGATCATCGAGGTCGGCCCCTACCAAGAGGTGCAGTACTGCTACTACGGCACCTACTTCGGGCCCGACCTGGGCGTGACCTCGATGGTCGGCCAGACCAGCGCCGGCATCACCCACCACACCGCCGTGATGGGCGTCTACGACACCACCTTCCCCGACGGCACCCTGCGGGTCTGCGACGACCAGGGCGAGGGGCTGATGCCCATCTATGGGCCGCTGTTCGACCCCATCGGCATCGACGTCGAGGGCGGCGAGCCCATGCCCATCGACCCCTTCGACGGCCTCGACTGGCTGAGCCCGCCGCCGGGCGTCGCCATGCCGCTGCGCACCGGCCAGCGCTGGGCCCTCGACCTGCACTACATCAACACCAGCGACCGCCCGGCGTTGGTGAACACCGCCTTTGAGGTGCAGGGCGTCGATCCCAGCGAGGTCGAGTCCTGGGCGGGCACCGCGCTGTTCGACTCGGCGCCCCTCGACCTGCCGCCGGGCGACTCGTCGATCACCTTCGACTGCCGCTTTGAGACCGAGTGGGACATCCTGACGATGATGGCCCACATGCACTATTTTGGGCGGGCGTTTAAGTCGGATCTCATCCGGGTCGACGGCCGGGTCGAGACGCTTTTTGAGGTCGAAGAGTGGACCCCCGCCCACAAAGAGTACCCCAAGATCAGCGCCTTCGACATCGGCGAGGCCCACGTCACCCCGGGCGACATCCTGCGCACGACCTGCTCGTGGTCGAACCCCACCGACGAGGTGCTGCCCGACCCGGTCGAGATGTGCTCGATGAACATGGTGACCACGCCCAACGAGCGGCCGGTGGTCTGCATCGCCGGCGTCTACCGCGACTAAACGACGACCCCCGGGCGGCGGGCCCGGGGGCGGCGGCGCGCAGCCGTGCGTGCGCTCAGCCGTGCGTGCGCTCGAAGGCCTGCATGAAGCTGATCAGCGCGTCGACCGCCTCGTCGGGCAGGGCGTTGTAGAGGCTCGCGCGCATGCCGCCGACCGAGCGGTGGCCCTTGAGCTCCATCAGGCCGGCCGCGTCGGCCTCTTTGATGAAGGTGCCCTCAAGAGCGCTGTTCTGCAGGCGGAAGGTCACGTTCATCGCCGAGCGGCTGTCGGGCTGGGCGTGGGGCTGCCAGAAGGCGCTGCTGTCGAGCTGGGCGTAGAGGCGGTCGGCCCGGGCCTGCACGCGCGCGGCGATCGCCGGCAGGCCGCCTTGGCCCTCGACCCAGGCCAGCACCTGCTCGAGCGCGAAGATGCCGAAGGTGTTGGGGGTGTTGTACATGCTGTCGTTCTCGACCGCCACGGCGTAGTCGAGCATCGACGGCAGACCGCCGCGGGCCTTGCCGACCTCTTTGCTGCGCGCGACCGCCCAGGGCGACAAGATCACGGCGACCACGCCGCTCGGCCCGAGGTTCTTCTGCGCCCCGGCGTAGATCAGGTCGTGGCGGGCCACGTCGATCGGCCGGCTGGCGATGTCGCTCGACATGTCGGCCAGCAGGCGCTTGTCGGTGACCGGCGGGGCCTTGGATTGGGTGCCGTAGATGGTGTTGTTGGTCGTGTAGTGGGCCCAGACCGCCTCGTCGCGGAACTGGACCGCGCCGGGCGCCGGCACCCGGTCGTAGGTCGTCGCCTTGCTCGACCACACGGCCTTGGCGTCGGTGATCCGCTTGGCCTCGGCCAGCGCCTTGCTCGCCCAGGTGCCGGTGTCGATGAAGTCGGTGGCCTCGCCGGGCAGCGCGAGGTTCAGCGCGAGCTGGTAGAACTGCAGGCTCGCGCCGCCTTGCAGGAACAGCACGCTGTAGTCGTCGGGCACGCCGAGCACGCGCGAGAGCCGGGCCTTGGCGCTGGCCAGCACGCCTTCAAAGGGCTTGCTGCGGTGCGAGATCTCCATGATGCCGGCGCGGCAGGACGAGAACTCGAGCAGCGCGTCCTGCAGCGCGGCGAGCACGGGCTCGGGCAGGGTGCCGGGGCCGGCGGAGAAGTTGTAGGCGCGGGACATGGGGGCTCCAGGCGCGGGGGCGCGCGGCGTGGGGAGGGGGCGCTCAGCGGCGGATCGCGACCACGCTGGCGGCGAAGATGTGCTCGGCCTCGCGCACCCGCTCGAGCGTGGCGGACGAGGGCGCGCGGTCGAGCTGGATGCGGGCGCAGGCGGCGGCCGCGCCCGAGAAGATCACGTTCTCCATCTCTTGCACGTTGACGTGGTCCTCGCGCAGGTGGTGGAGGATGCCCGCCAGCACGCCCACCTGGTCGGCGTGGCGCACGACCAGCACGTGCGTGGCCGGGGTCGACGCGGCGAGGTTCACGCAGTTGGGCACGCTGCCTTCGCGCAAGTAGGTCGTGATGATCCGCACGACCTCGTCGCCGACCGCCGCGCTGGCCTGCTCGGTGCTCGCGCCGATGTGGTGGGTGCCGTAGACCCGCGGGTGCTTGCCGATGGGGTCGGTGAAGTCGCCGGCGGCCCCGGCCGGCTCGCTGGCGAAGACGTCGAGGCCGGCCCGCAGCCCGCGGCGCTCGACCGCGTCGAGCAGGGCGTCCTGGTCCATCACCTCGCCGCGGCTGGTGTTGATGACCGTGGCCCCGGGCGCCAGCGCGTCGAGCAGGGTGCGGTCGACCAGGGCGCGGGTCTCGGGGGCCAGCGCGAGGTGCACGCTCAAGATCTGCGCGCCGGCGCAGGCCTCGAGCGGCGTGGCGCAGAAGGTCACGCCCAGCTCGGCGGCCTCGGCGCGGGTCAGGCTGCGCGACCAGGCGCGCACCTGCAGGCCGAAGGCGTGCGCCCGGCGGATCACCTCGCGGCCGATCACGCCGACGCCGAGCACGGCGAGGGTCTTGCCCGCCACGCCGTCGGCCTTGCTGAACTCGCCCTTGGCCCACTTGCCCTCGCGCAGGGCCTGCACGTTGTCGGCGATGCGCCGGTCGATGTTGAGCAGGTGTCCGAAGGTGAGCTCAGCGACGGCGATCGCGTTCTTGCCCGGGCAGTTCGAGACGTAGACCCCGCGCTCGGACGCGGCGGCCACCGCGATGTTGTCGACGCCGGCGCCGGCCCGCACGATCAGGCTCAGGCTCGGGCCGGCCTCGAGGTGGGCCAGCCCGACCTTGGTCGAGCGCACCACGAGCACGTCGGGCTGCTGCGCGGCGATCACCTCGGCGAGCGCGGGCCCGGCGAGGCCGACCACCGCGCTGACCGCGCAGCCGGCGGCCTCGAGCTGGGCGGTGACACGGGGAGAGAGCTTGTCAGCGATGAGGACGCGCATGAGGGCCTTCCGCGGGCAGGGGGAGGGGAGCGCGCGGCGCGGGGCCGGGGCCCGCTCCCCAGGGGCGGGGAGTCTACCAGAGGGCCGCCCCGCGCGGGCCCGCGGCCGCGGCCCGCCCCAGGGCGCTGTGTACGGGTTCACCCGGACGATCCCCGCAGCTGAGCCCCCTGGCGTGCGAGACTCATCGCAAAAGCGCTCAAGGGGCATGCGGGACGTGCCGATGGCTGGGGTCTCCACCGCGCGGTCTGGTCCGTCCGAACCGGCGCCGGGGGGGCCCCAGCGGGTGACCTGGCAGCGGCACGCCCACAGCGCGAGGGGAAGCAGCGGATGGCGCGGATTCTGGTGGTCGACGATGACGCGATGACCCGGCGCCTCCAGGCGCGGGCCCTGACGCGCAGCGGCCACGAGGTCGCCGAGGCGAGCGACGGCGTCACCGCCGTGCGCCTGTGCACCGAGCGCTCCTTCGCCCTGGCCCTGGTCGCGCTGCAGCTGCCTGATCTCTCTGGGGTCGAGGTCCTCCGCCGCATGCGGGCGGCCCAGCCCGGCTGCATGCGCCTGCTGATGGCGCCCGAGGTCGATCTCCCCCAGGTCGTCGGCGCGGTGAACCAGGGCGAGGTGAACCGCGTCCTCGACAGCGTTCTCAGCGCCGATCACCTGCTCGCGGCGGTCGAAGACCTGCTGCGCACCCGCGCGGCGATGCAAGACGTCCTGCGCGTGCAAGAAGAGGCGGCCAGCGCGGAAGAGCGCCAGGCCCTGCTCGAGTGCCTGCGCTCCGACGCGGTGCGCCTCGCCCTGCAGCCCATCCTTGACGCCCGCTCCCACGGTGTTTTCGCGTTTGAGGCCCTGCTCCGCAGCCGCAACCTCGCCTTCCCCGGCCCGCTCTCGGTGCTGCGGGCGGCCGAAAAGCACCGCCTGCTGCACGAGATGGCCGAGGTGGTCGTCGATCGCGTCGCCGCCTGGATGCCGCAGCTGCCCCCGCCGGTCCACCTGTTCATGAACCTTCACCCCGACGAGCTCGGCGATCCCGACGCCCTGGTCGCCCGCCTGACCCCCCTGCTGCCCTGGTCCCGGCGGATCGTGCTCGAGATCACCGAGCGCAGCCGCCTGCAGGCCATCGACCAGTGGGAGCAGGCGGTCGACAGCCTCACCGACATGGGTTTTGCCCTCGCCGTCGACGATCTCGGCGCCGGCCACAGCTCGCTGGCCGTGCTCGCCGAGCTGCAGCCGAGCTTCATCAAGGTCGACATGAGCATCGTGCGCGGGGTCGACGCCGATCCGCGCAAGCAGCGCCTGATCAACCTGCTGTGCCGCTTCGCCGACGCAACGCAGGCGCGTTTTGTGGCCGAGGGCGTCGAGACCGCCGCCGAGGCCGAGGTGCTGCGCGACTGCGGCGCCCACCTGTTGCAGGGCTACCACTTCGGTCGCCCCAGTTTTGAGCCCGAGGCCCACCTCGCGCGCTGGGGCACAACCCAGGCGCTCTGGGCCGCCCGCTGAGCCGATCCCGCCGACGCCCGCCCCACCGACCGCCCTGGAGGGCCCGTGGCCCGCATCCTCTGCATTGACGACGAGCCCGGCATTCAGCGCATGGTCCGCAACGCGCTCGAGCGCGACGGGCACGTGGTGACCGAGGCGCTGGGCTGCACGGCGGGCCGCTTGCTCGTCGAGGCCGGCGGCTACGACCTCGCCCTGGTCGATCGGCGCATGCCCGACGGCGACGGGCTCGACCTGCTCTCGCTGCTGCGGGCCCGCATGCCCGGCTGCATCCGCGTGCTGATGACCGGTTTCCTCGACCTTGAGGCGGTGATGGGGGCCATCAACAACGCCGAGGTGCACCGCGTCATCGAGAAGCCCTTCGACAGCCAGCGCCTGCGCCAAGAGCTGCGCGATCTGCTCGACGACGCCCACCTCGGCACGCGCAGCCTGCTGATGCACCCGCTGGGCGGCAGCCTGCACGAAGACGAGCGGGCCCTGCTGTCGGGCGTGCTGCACAGCACCGCCTTCCGCCTCGACCTGCAGCCCATCGTCACCGCGACCAGCGGCCAGACCCTGGGCTTTGAGGGGCTGATGCGCTCGGGCCACCCCCGCCTGCCCCTGCCGACGCAGATCTTAGAGCTGGCCGAGCGCCTGCACATGCTCCGCACCGTCGGCCGCAGCGTGGCCACCCGGGCCGCGGCCTGGCTCGACCGGCTGCCGCCCCAGGCCCGGCTGTTCCTCAACGTGCACCCCGAAGAGCTCGACGACATGAGCGCGCTGCAGAGCCAGCTCGAGCCGCTGATCCCCGCGGCGGGGCGGGTGGTGCTCGAGATCACCGGCGCCTGCCACGACCGCTGGCCCGAGGTGCTCGGGGTGCGGCTGCGGCGCCTCAAGGCGCTCGGCTTCTCGCTGGCCCTCGACGACATGGCGGCGGGCCAGAGCGGGCTCGTGCTGCTGGCCGAGGCCGAGCCGGCCTTCATCAAGGTCGACCGCAGCATCGTGCAAGACATCCAGGGCAGCAACCGCAAGCGCCGCCTCGTCGAGCTGCTGTGCACCTTCGCCCAGATGACCCAGGCCGACGTGATCGCCGGCGGGGTCGAGACCGACGCCGAGGCCAACGCGCTGCGCAACATCGGCGTGCCCTACATGCAGGGCTACCTTTTTGGTCGGCCGGCGGCCGAGCCACCCGCGGCGCTCTGCGCCTGAGCAGCGTCCAGCGCGTGGTCTTCGGGGGTTGGGCGCCCCGGCGGCGCCGCCGCCGGCGGTCGTCCGCTGGGCTCGGCCTGCGGCCTCGGTCGCTGCGCGACCCGCGGCGGGGGCCGCGGCCCGCTGGCCGACCTGGCGCCGCGAGGCGACGCCGGCTGCGCCCCGCGCCCCCGCAGGGGGCTAGAGCGGGCGCGAGGTGCCTGATGTCCCACCCCCACACCCGCCGCGCCGCGGGGCTGGCGCTCGGCGCCGCCCTCGCCGGCTGCGGCGCCCCCGCCGCCCCCGCCAAAGACCCGGTCGACTGCGCGCCGGGGGACGCCGACGCCATGCTGCGCTGCAGCGCGCCGGTCCTGCCGCCCGAGGACTACGTCGAGGCGGCCTTGGCCTACTTCGACACGATGGACAGCCGGGTCCCGCTCGAGACCTTCCCCGCCTACAGCCCGCTGGTCGTGCGGTGGGAGTGGCCGCCCTGGCTCAAGCTCACCGGCTACACCCGCGAGACCATCGAGGCGAGCGATCGGCTGCTGCGCGCCTACCCGTCGATCGTCGTGGATCGTGACTGCCGCGCTTTTGACGTCGCGCCCTTCGCCCGGTGCCGGGTCAGCTTTGAGTACGCCGACCACGACGGCCTCGGCTGCCCCATCTACGAAGAGTTCGCGTTCAACGAGGCCGGCGAGATCACCTGGATCGAGGCCTGGTCCGACCAGCCCAACCTGCTGCCGCTCGACCCGAGCGTCGACCCGTGGGCCGAGGACCCGGCCTTCCCGCGGCTCGCCGCGCGGGTGCCGGGGCTGGGCAGCGCGAGCGGGCTGATCGATCCCACCGGCGCGGCGATGCAAGCGGCCGCCGAGGCTGACCCGGATGTGGCCGATCTGGTGGCCCGGACGGCCGACTTCGCCGGGACCTGGGCCGATGAGGCCGCCGCTGCGGGCGATGACTACTGGGCCCAGGGCTGCGGTTGGTGAGCGTCGGCCCCGTTTAGCGGCCCGGCCGCAGCAGGCCGGGCAGCGCCGCCCCGGCCAGCGGCGCGCCCACGGCCAGCGACAGCAGCTGCACGGCGCGCAGCTGCACGACCACCGCGGCGGCCTCGGCCGGGCTGAGCCCGCAGAGCAGGTGCAGGGCGCCGCCGAGGCCGGCCTCGAGCGCGCCGAGGCCGGCGGGCGCGATGGCCAAGGCCACGGTCACCAGCTCGCCGATGGCGTGGGCGAGGCCCAAGGCGGCGAGGGCGGGCGGTCGCTGGGCCGCGCCGCGGACCAGGGCGCCCAGCGCCGCCCAGAGCAAGAGCTGCATCAGCGCGCTGATCCCAACGGCGGCGAGCTGGCGGCGCGCACCGACCGGCCCGGCGGCCTCGAGCGCCCCGGCCACCCGTCCCACCGGCGCGGTCAGCCGCGCGGCGAGGCGGCCAGCGGCCCCCTCCCGGCGCGCGAGGGCGCGCAGCGGGGCGAGCAAGGCGCGGGTCAGCAGGGCGGGGCGCAGCACGGCGAGGCCCAAGGCCAGCGCGCCGGCGGCCGGCGGCCCCACCCCGGCCCAGAGCGCGGCTGCGGCGGGGCCCTCGAGCGGGGCCATGGGCAGCAGGATGAGCGCCAGCGCGCCGATCGCGCCGAGGCCCAGCGCCCGGCCGGCGAGCAGCGCGGCGCCCAGCGGGGCGGCCTCGACCCCGCGCTGGCGCAGGGCGGCGAGCAGGGCGAGGTCGCCCGCCGGGCCGGGCAGGGCGAGGTTCAGCGCGTGCACGCCCAGCGTGGCCAGGCCGAGCCGCCAGGCCGAGGGGGCCTGGGCCGCGACCGCGGCGGGCAGCAGCAGGCGCAGGCGCGGGCCGCCGAGCACGCCGGCGAGCAGCCAGAGGCCGACCGCCGCGGCGATGGGGGCCGGGTCGACCGCGGGCGCCCCGGTCAGCGCCCGCAGGCCGGCGGCGGCGAGGGCGGCGGCGCCGAGCCCGCCGAGCAGGGGGGCGGCGATCCGCAGCCCGAGGCCCCAGGAGGCGGCGGGCGGCGCCCGATCGGGCCCAGGCGGCGGGCTCACGGCAGGGTGACGTAGTTGGTCGTGCGTTTTCTGGGGTCGCCGGTGTGGCGCCAGTAGCGCAGGCCGTCGACCCAGCCGATGCCGGCGATGCGGCGCTCTTCCAGCGCGACGAAGGCCTTGAGCGGCGCGAGGCTGCGGCCCCACGGCAGGTCGAGCAGGGGGGCGACCAGCGGGTCGAGGTGCGGGCGCCGCAGCAGCGGCCGGAAGAAGTAGTAGAGGTTGCGCTGGGCGCGGGCGTCGTCGATCGCGAAGGCCTCGCTCGGATCGCTCAGATCCTCGACCCGGGCGCCGGCGGGCAGCGCGCCGCGCGCGGCGGCGTCCTCGGCGAAGTCGGTGTGGGGCACGGGCAAGGCGACCATGACCCGCGCGTGGTCGGCGCCGAGCCGGCGCAGGAAGCGCAGGGTGTTCCAGGCGTCGTCGATGCCCTCGCCGGGCACGCCGATCATCGCGTAGACCGTCAGCTCGAGGCCGGCGTCCTTGACCCGCCGGGCGGCCTCTTCGACCTCGGCGTTGGTGACGGTCTTGCGCAGGATGCGCTCCCGCACGCGCTCGTTGGCCGTCTCGACCCCGATGGCGACGCCTTTGCAGCCGGCCTTGGCCAGCGCGGCCATGCTGCGCCGGCTGACCAGCTCGATGCTGCTGCTGCAGGTGAAGGGCAGCCCGACCCGGCTGGGCCAGGCCTCGGCGAAGCGCTCGAGCCAGGCCGGCTGCACCGTGAACAGGTCGTCGGCGAAGTGCACGTGGTTGAGCGGGTGGGCAGCCTTGACCGCCTCGACCTCGGCGATGGCGCGCTCGACGCTCTTTCGGCGGGTAAACGCCTCGGGGTTGCTCACCATGCCGCGCAGCTTCGGGTTCCAGCAGAAGCTGCAGTCGTGCACACAGCCGCGCGAGGTGTTGAACTTCTTGGTCGGGAACCGGGCGATGAAGGGGTAGCGGTAGTACAGGCTGCGCTGCGGCCAGGGCAGGGCGTCGAGATCGGTCAGCACGGGCGGCAGGGGGTTCTGGCGCAGGCCGCCCCCGCGGTCGCGCGAGGCGACCCCCGCCGCGCCCCGCCAGTCGGCGCCGGCCAGCAGCGCGGCGTAGACTTCGGCTGCTGGGCCCTCAGCCTCGCCCACAATGACGCCGTCGACGTTTGGATCGAGGCCCACGCTCGGGTCGAAGGTCGCCTCGGTGCCGAGGTAGAGCAGGGTCGCCCGCGGCAGCGCCCGCCGGGCCCGGGCCGCGCGCCGGGCCGCCGCCTGCCGGCCGCCGACCGCGTTGGGCAGCAGCACCAGCGCGGGGTCAAACTTCGCCAGCACAGCGTCCAGGTCGGGCTCTTCATCGGTCAGAAACAGGCGGTTGTCGGCGCCGCGCGCGGCGAGGCCGCCGGCCACCTCGGTCAGGGCGAGGCTCTCGTCGATGCCGTTGTCTTGCAGGTAGGCGACCCGCAGGCCCGGCGCGGCGGCGCTCATGGGGCCATCCCGGGCAGGCTCATCCGGGCGGCGAGCAGGCTGCCGCGGACCAAGCGGGCGAGCTGGTGCGCGGCGTCGGGGTCCCGCAGCTTGCGGTGCAGCAGCCCCCCGGCGTAGCTGGGCCGCAGGTAGAAGCGCCGGAAGGCCCAGCGGCGCAGGGCCTCGAGCTGGGCCGCGTCGCGGAAGCCGTCGCTGAGCACGACCTGGCCGGTGAAGTCGTGGCGTCCGCCCTCGAGCGCGCCGGCCCGGCGGGCGCCGGCGGGCAGGGCGCGGTGCGGCGGCACCCGGATCGTGAAGAACTGGGCGAAGTCGGGCCCCATCGTGATCAATTGCTCGACGGTGGCCTTAAAGCCGGCCGGGTCGTCGCCGGGCAGGCCGACCAGGGCGCTGGCGATGACCTCGAGGCCCGCCGCCTTGGCCGCGCCGATGGCCTCGCCGACCACCGCCGCGCTCAGGCCCTTGCCGGCCGCCCGCTGGGCCGCCGGGTTCAGCGACTCGACGCCATAGAGCACGCTCCAGCAGCCGGCGGCGCGAAAACGCCGCAGCATCGCCCCGTGCACGTGGTCGGGCCGGACCATGGCCGACCAGCGCAAGGGGGGCAGCGCGGCGAGGCCGTCGAGCAGGGCCGCGGTCCACCGCGGGTCGACCGCGAAGGTCGGATCGGCGAAGAAGACGCTGCGCACGCCATCCCGCAGCATCAGCACCCGCAGCTCGGCGAGCACCTCGTCGACCGGCCGCAGCGCGTAGGCGCCTTGGTCGCGCACCTCGCACCAGAAGCAGGGGTGCGGGCAGCCGCGGCTGGCCAGCACCGGAACGACCGGCTCGGCGGTGCTCTGGTGGGGCGCGTAGCGGTAGTCGTCGAGGCGCACCAGATCCCAGGCGGGCACCGGCGGGGCCACCGGCGGGGGCGGCGCGGGGGCCGGATCGGCGGCCCGGCGCAGCAGGCCCTCGGACCGGCCCGCGGCGAAGGCGACCGCCGTCGCCTCGGGCTCGCCGACCAGGGCGCCGTCGGCCAGGGGGGCGTCGGCCAGGGCCGCGCGGGCCAGCGCGAGCGAGAGGCGCCCGCCCAGCGCGACCGGGCGGTCGGGCCGGTCGGCCTTGAGCAGGGCGACGACCGCGGCGAGGGTCTCGGGCGCCACCTGCCGGTTGTAGTCGCTGTGCAGCACGATGATCTGATCGGGGTCGGCCCGGTCGACCGCCGCTTGGACGGCCAGCGGGTCGGGGTGCGGGTGCAGGTGCAGGTCGACCACCGTCGGCGTGTGGCCGGCCTCGCGCAGGGCCGCGGCCATCAAGGCCGTGAACAGCGGCGCGTGCAGGGGCGGCCGGGCGGGCGGCGCGAGCCGGTTGGGGGGCAGCAGCAGCAGCACGCGGGCGGCGGTCATGCCCGCGATCTTAGCAGAGGCAAGCGGGCGCGCCGCGCCACCTCGGGCGCAGGGGGCGCCTCCGGCTGTGTCCGTAGGCGTCTGCGGGCCGCGACCTGCCGCACGGCGGCGGGCTGCCCGGGGTCCCGTGCGCGCGGCGCTGCGCCATCGCGCGCCGGGGATGGGGGCGGCTGGGCCAATCCACAACTTCGGTCGACCTGGGCCGGCCGCCGGCTCCGCCTGCGGTAGCATGCCCGCGCCACCCCTGGAGGTCCCCCGTGCTCTCCCCCCGCCGCTCCTCCTCCACACCCCGCGCCGCGCTGGCGCTCCTCCTCCCCGCTGTGCTGCTGGGCTGCACACCCGAGGACGCCGCAGAGAAGGATGAGGCCCCGGCTGGCGATGACGGTGGCGGTGACGGCAGCGCCGACGGCGGGCCGGTCGAGGACACCGGCGGTGAAGACACCGGCGGCGAAGACACCGGCGGCGAAGACACGGGCGAGCCCCCGGTGGTCGACGCCTGCGCCGAGCTCGGCCTGCCGGTGCGCGCCTTTGACGCCGTGGGGCCCTTTGGCGGGCTGCGGCGCGAGACGATGGCCGACTTCAGCCTGCCGCTGCGCGGGGGCGAGACCTGGACCTTGTCTGAGCGCTGGTCGGGCTGCGAGGTCTATGTCTTCCTGCCGCACTACTTCGTGGTCTCCGAGCTCGACACCCAGACCTGGTGGTCGACGGGCGTCGATGACCTGCTGCGGCGCTCGCCCCGCAACGTCCACTACTTCTTCGTGGTGGGCTCCGCCGACGAGGAGGACGCCGAGGCGTTCGGCGCCCAGATGGACGGCTGGATCGCCGAGGCGCTCGACACCCTGCGCGACGAGGACCGCGCCTGGTGGGGCGATCGCCTGCACGTGGTCGACGGCGCCTCGCGCGACCTGAGCGGCCCGGCCGCCGACCTGATCAACAGCGAGGTCGGCTCGCTCGGCTTCGCCATCGACCGCCGCCAAAAGGTGCGCGGGCTCGGCTACATGAGCGCGGTCGAGGCCTATGACGACCGGCTCGAGTGGCCGTGGGAGTGGCGCCTCTACAGCGCGGCGAACGAGGGCCAGTTCCTCAACTTTGAAGAGGAGCGGGCCCTGCGGATCGAGGACGAGGCGGCCAGCGACGCCGCCCGGACCGTCGTGCCGGTGTTCACCGCCGAGCTGCACGAGGAGTACGAGGACAAGGTCATCACCCTGCCCGACGCGGGCACCATGGCCGGCTTTGACACGCTCGAGATCGAGGTGGTGATGGAGTGCCCCAACCGCGAGCTGGCCGAGATCGGCAACTGCGGCGCCTGGGACTACATCGCCAACATGTGGCTCTACGACGGCGAGACCGACACCTACCTCGAGATGGCCCGCTTCATCACCACTTACCACCGCGAGTCCCACTGGGTCGTGGACGCGAGCCACGCGCTGGCCTGGCTGCAAGAGGGGGGTGATCGCAGCGTGCGCTACTCGTGGGCGCCGTCGTGGAACACGCAGCCGACGATCATCACGGTGAACCTCGTCCTGCGCAACCAGGGCCGTGGCGTCCGCCCGACCCAGGCCATCCCCCTGTTCACCGGCGGGGCCTTCAACTCGGCCTACAACGACCGCGAGCCGGTGGTGGTCGACGTGCCGCCCAGCGCCGCGAAGGTCGAGCTGCGCGCCATCCTCACCGGGCACGGCATGGACGCGACGAACAACTGCGCCGAGTTCTGCCGCCACTCTCACCACTTCAGCGTGGGAGAGACCATTTTCGAGCGGCGCTTCAACGAGGCGGGCACCTCGCGGGGCTGCCAAGAGGCCATCCCCGAGGGCGTGGTGCCCAACCAGGCCGGCACCTGGTGGTTCGGGCGCGGCGGCTGGTGCCCGGGCCAAGAGGTCCACCCCTGGATCGAGGACCTGACCGCGGTCGCCCCGGCCGGGGCGCCGGTCACGATCAGCTACGCCGGTCGCCTCAGCGACGTCGATCCGCCGGACACCTCGGGCAACATCGAGCTGCGCTCCTGGCTCGTGGTCTGGGAGTGATCGTTGACCGCTGCGCTCGCTGACCTCCGGCCGCTCGGGCCCCTCGATGAGCGGCTCGGCCCCGCGCTGGACGCGGCGGCGCGGGCCTGCGGGGCGTCGGCCTGGGCCCTCATCGAGGTGAACAGCTGCGCCGGTGCGCTCGCCCACCGCCTGCGCCTGAGCGGCGGGGGCTGGGCCGGGGTGGACAGGGCGGGCCCCCCCGGGCTCGACACGGCCGCCGCGCTCGAGGGCCTGCTGCGGGAGGCCGAGGGGGCCGGGCTGCGGGGGCACGCCATGGCCGCGCCGGGCGGCGGCGCGCTGTGGGCCTGCGCCCTGCCGGTGAAGCCGGCGGTCTGGCAAGGGCCCGATTGTGGCCTCGTGCT
>JBJONS010000125.1:0-10651 GCA_046051725.1 Pseudomonadota bacterium
CCGCGCCGCCGCCGCGGGCGCCCGCGCCTGATCCTGGGCTTCGGCCCAGCGGACCGCCGCACAACCCACCGGCCCTGCCCACGAAGGCGGGGCCGGCGTCGTTTTGGTGGTCTCTGGGCGCCCCGCAGGGCCCCGCGTCCGGGGCCCCGCGGCGGGCGCCTGCGCGGGTCGGCGCGGCGCGCCTCCGTCGGGCTGCGCCCGACCGGCTGCGCCGCCGCTGCGGCCCCCTGGCGCCGCGAAGCGGAGCCCGGGGTGGCCTGCGCCCCCTCCCCCCGCGCGAAGCCCGCGGACCCACCGTGATCTTCGCCAGCCGCCGCGCCCCCGCCCCGCGCGTCCGCCCGGAGGGATCGGGCGCGCGTCGCTGGCCCCCAAAATCCCGAGAGCCCGCATGGAGCGCACGCTCTCGACCGGTCCGTGCGTCCGCCCGGATCACTTCGTGAAAACAACGCGGCAGAGGCTATCGCGCCCGCCCAGAATTTCCGTCCCGCGGGGAGCCGCGCAGCCCAGCGGCATCTTCCGGAGGGACCATGAACCAGCCAGCTCGACCCTTGCGCGCCCTCGCCGCGCTCGCCGCCCTCGCCCTGCCCGGCTCCGCCGCGGCCGGCGCCCTCAACCCCTGGGGGGCCCGCCTCGACGACGGCGCCGGCGCCCTGACCCCCTACGTCTACGTCATGCCGGACGGTGTGGTGAGCCCGAGCACCTACGTCCAGGCCAGCTTCGCCGACCACTTCGACTTCATCGGCGGCGTCGGCGGCACGATCACCCCGGGCGCCGGCGGCGGCCTGAGCGCCATCGACCTGATGCCGCGCGTTTTTGTCACCGACACCATCGGCCTGTCGCTGCGCACCATCGTCGCCCCCGACGGCAGCGTGGCCTACGGCCCCGAGGCCGACGCCACGCTGAGCCGCGGGCGCAGCGCCGTGACGGTCAACGTCGGCCACCGGCGGCAGGGCGCGCCCGAAGACGCCCTCACTTACGCCATCTTCGCGCCCGAGCTCTTCCTCGGTGACCGCGTGTCGGTCTTCCTTGAGGTCGACCCGAGCTACGCCGCCTCGTCGGGCGCGGCCCTGCTGGCCGTGCCTGGCGTGAGCCTCGCCTTTGACGCCGAGGCCGTGCACACCGCCGCGGTCGGCGTGCAGGTCGACGCCCTGGCCGGCGGCGCCCCCTCGGTGGGCCTCTGGTACAGCAAGGCCTTCTCGACCGGCCGGCGCGCGCCGGCGCCGGCGGTCGCCGCGCTCGACCCGCGCTGAGCGGGCGCTGCCCGCGCAGGGCCCGCGGCGGATCGGCCGCGGGGCCCGGGGCGGCGCGTGTTGGGGTGGCGGCGGGCGATGAACGCGTCACCGCGGAGGCCTCGGCTGCGGCCGGGACATGCAGCCCCGCGTCGACGTGCACATTCAAGCCGCGGCGGAATCCTCCCGCGTCAGCGGCGCAGCTCGGGCAGCGCCGGCGCCCAGTACGGGGCGTCGAGGCGCTGGGGCTGGCCGGGGCCGGGGCCGACCAAGCCCCAGATGCCGTCGAGGGCACCGTCGGGCAGGTCAATCTCGGTGAGACCGCCGCCGCCGTCGCTGTGCAGCAGCAGGGCCGGCCGGTCGAGGCCCGCCTGGCGCACGAAGAGATCGTCGAGGCCGTCGCCGTCCACGTCGGCGGCGCTGACCTCGACCGCAGCCGCGCCGACCGCGACGCCCAGCGGAACGCGGGCCCAGGTGCCCTCCCCCGCGTCCATCAAGAGGAGCTCGAGGCCGCCCTCGGGCGACCAGAGCAGCGGCTGTGGCGCGCCAAGGCCGAGCAGATCGGCCGAGGCGACGGGCTCGGGCAGATCTGCGCACCCCTCCGCGGCGGGGGCGCCGATGGGCTGGGCCTCTGCCGCGAGCAGCGGGCCCGAGACGTCAGCGAAGAGGCTGAGCCCCCATCCGCAGGGGCTCTCGTCCTCCACCACCGCGAGGACAGCGTCGCCCAGCCCGCCCGCCAAGGAGCCGGTCGCCGGGGCAGGGCTGACCAAGTACGTGATCTGGTTGGTACCGACCGCGTAGGGCCCGCGCGGGCTCTTGCTGCGGGGCGCGACCGCGGCCAGTGGCCGGTCGCCGCCGCTCAGCGCGCTCGCCCAGCTCCGGTCCTCGACCCACGCAAGCGGGGCGCCGCCGGCAGCGAAGCGCAGCACGCCCCCTTCGCTGCCGCGCACCGCCAAGGCCACCGCCCCGCCGTCGGGCTGGGGGAACCAGCGCAGCTGATCGAAGCCGCCCGTGCCCACGGCGCAGGCCATCGGGGCGTCGGCGCCGAAGGTGCAGACGCTGGGACCGCCCTCACGCACGTCGGTCCCGAAGACGATGGCCTCGTCGCCGACCACCGCCGCGGCGCCCAGGGTGACGCTGCTCGTCTCGGTCGTGACGAGGACGGCGGTCAGGTTGGTTGGCGGGTCCTTCTTCGTGGTGTTGAGCCCGAGCACCACGGCGAACAGGGCCTCGGCCCCGGCCGCCGCCTCGACGGTCGCGCCGACCATGGGCCCGGCGTCGACATGGGTGGGGCGGGTGGCGTAGAGGCGCCCGTCGAGGCGGCTGAGCACCAGCTCCTCACCGGGTACCAGCGCCGGATCGTCGAAGCGCTCAGGCACGGTGGCGGTCACCCCAGCGGGCGGGCTCAGGCGGTAGAGGATCGGGGTGCTCTTGTCGAGCTCTTTGCGGATCAAGGCCTGCGACCTCTGGAAGCTGTAGCCCTCGCCCTCGGGCTGCAGCGGCGCCTCGAGCGCGCGCCCGGTCAGCTGGATCGGCCCGCGGCCGCCGCCGCCGACGCCGACGCGGTCGTACTCGAGGCCGTCCGAGGTCAAGACCTTGCCCTTGTTGCCGCCGCCCGTGACGCTGCGCATCACGCCGCTGTCAGGCAGGTCGGGGCCGCCGCGGGCCGCGCCCTCGACGAGGTAGGCGTCGGGCAGGCCCGAGACGGGGGGCAGCTCGGTGTCGCCCGCCGCGCCGACCCACAGCCGGTCCGCGTCGGCGCCGCCGAGCACCACCACGTCGAGGGGGCGGCCATCGGGGTCGTTGGCGGTGTGCAGCAGGCCGGCGTCGTCCATGCCGCCGCAGGCCTCGCGCAGGCGGCGGGTGCGGCGCACGCGCAGGCCCTCTCCGCCGAGGGTCCACACCTTGAGCTGCACCGTGCAGCTCGGCGCGTCGACCTCGGCCGCCGAGATGCTGCCGACCGAGACCTCGCGCACGAGCGCGTCGCGGTGGTCGGCGTCGGCGAGGAAGCCGACCACGCCCTGCCCGGCGGCCACATCGGCGGGGCTCAGGCCGTCGATCTCGGCGGTCAGGGTGACCTGATCGTTGACCAGCACGGCAAAGTACGCGCCGCGGCCATTCTCGACGGTGAGCAGCAGCGCGAGGCCGAAGCCGTCGGCGGGGTCGCGGGGCACGAGGCCGGCGAGGTCGTGCACGGCGGTGACCGTGCCCAGCGCGGACAGCTCTTTGAGGCCGTCGGCGACGGCCAGCGGGGGATCGACTGGCAGCGGCGCCCCGCCCTCTTGGTAGAGCAGGGCGCTGAGGGCCTGGCTGCCGCCGTCAAAGGCGAGCAGGATCGGCCCGCCCTCGGCGGCCAAGCCCCGCCCGCCGCTCACCCAGAGGTGGCGGCGGGCCGAGGCCCCCGGGGTCCAGTCGAGGCGGGCGGTGCAGTCGGCGCAGGCGCCCCCCTCGAGCAGCAGCGGGGCGACGACCAGCGCGTCGCCTTGGACCTGGCTGGCCCAGGCGCGGCCGCCGGCCTCGGTCGGCGGGGCCCAGCCCACCACCAGCGGCAGGGCCAGATCGAGGACCCCGAGCTCGACCGGGTTCAGCACCGGCGCGGGCACCTCGACCACGTCGGTGTGGGCGCGCAGCCGGACCGGGACCGCGTCCCCGCCGTCGCTGGGGGTGAGCGTCAGGCCGAGATCGGAGCTGGGCGAGAGGCTGTCGCCGTCGGTGACCGTGACAACCACCGTGGTGCCAACGTCCGAGAAATCGCTGACCACAAGGCCCAGGTTCGAGGTCCAGCTCAGGCCCCGCGCGGCCTCGGGGTCGTCGCAGCGGAGCGTGACCTCGACCTCGGCGCCCCCCGGTCCGATGGTGCGGGGCCAGGGCAGGTCCGCGGTGCAGCCGGCCGAGGCGAGCGGCGCGTCGCCGTCCGCGCCGTCGGCGCCCTCTCCACCGTCGGCGCCGTCGGCCGCGCCCTCGCCTCCGCCCGAGTCGCCGCCCTTGGGATCGGTCGGATCACAGGCGGCGAGGCCGAGGCTGAGCGGGAGGAGCAAGTGGGCGAGCGCGCGGGTGGACATCGGACCTCCAGGGGTGGGCCGCTGTATAGACGCCCCCTGGCCAATCCGCTCCTCCACCCGACCTTCAGCCGGCCCCGCCCCGGCCCGCCGGCGCCCGGTCAGTGGCCGTAGCCGTCGTCCTCGTCGGCGTCGACGTAGCCCATGGCCTCGAGCATCTTGAGGGTCTCGGGGTCGGTGACCTCGACCGCGCCGGTCGCGCCCTCGCGCCGGCCCTCGGCGAGCAGCTTGTCCATGGTGGCGAGCATCTCTTTGACCCGCTCGGGCTGCTGCGGACCGAGATCGACCTTCTCGGCGCGATCCTCGACGACGTTGAACAGCTGCACGAGCGGCTCTTGGTTGCGGCGGATCACCTTGAAGGCCCCGACCACGAGGCTCTCTTGCACCAGATCGCCCTTCATCGTCGTCGACAGGGCGGGCTCGACGCTGAGCGACTCGCCGCGCCAGAGCGGCGCGAGGTTGCGGCCGCTGGTGCCGCCCACCTGGGCCTTGTGATCGCCGCCGGCCACGCCGACGATGGTCGGCAGCAGGTCGACGGTGCGCACCGGCGCGCTGACCCGCTGGCCGGCCGGGATGTCGCCGGCCCGCACCACGATGAAGGGCACCTGCATCAGCTCATTGTGCAGCGAGCGCCGGTGGCCGAGGCCGCCGTGGTCCATGAACTCTTCGCCGTGGTCGGCGGTGAACACGATGAGCGTGTCTTCGGCGAGCTGCAGGCTGTTCAAGGTGCGGCGGATCCACTCGTCGGTGTACCGCACCTCGGCGCCGTAGAGGTTCTGCAGGATGCTGCGCTGGGCGGGATCCTCAAACTCTTTGATGTTGTCTTTGAGGGCCTTGCCGAGCATCTTCGACAGGTCGAGCGCGCGGTCGAGGCGGGCCTGGCGGGGCGCGGCGAGGCTGGCGGCGTCGAGCGAGCGGGCCTCGAGCTCAGAGAAGTAGGGCTCGCGGCGGGTGTAGGGGTCGTGCGGGTCGAAGTAGTGCAGCCACAGGAAGACCGGCTGGTCACCCTTGGCCATCATCGGCGCCCAGTCTTTGACGGTCGCGTCGATGAAGGCCGCGTCCTCAAAGCCGGCGTTGACGTAGCTGTCAAAACCTTGGAGGTAGCCGAGGTCTCCGCCGAGGTGGGCGTTGGTCGTAACGCCCAGCGTGCGGTAGCCCATGCCCTTGAGGCGCTCGGGCAGCGTGATGAGCTCGTCGGGCAGCGGCGGCTGGCTGGCCACGCCCGAGGACTGGAAGGCGCCGCGGTCGACGCCGTGCTGGTGGGCGTAGAGGCCGGTGACCATCGTCGCCACGGTCGGCACGGTCCACGACGAGCTGGCGTAGGCCCGCTCAAAAACCGTGCCCTTGGCCGCCAGCTGGTCGAGGAAGGGGGTCAGCCCGCGGGTGTCGCCATAGGCGCCGAGCACGTCGGCCCGCAGGGTGTCGACCGAGATGAGCACGATGTCGGGGCGGGCGCTGGGGCGCTTGCCCTCGGGGATGACCGTGAACAGCGCGTCGCCAGCGGCCGGGGCCGCGGTCGAGGGGGCCGGGCCCGTGCCGGGCGCCGGGCTGAGCCCAGGGAGCTGCAGGCGGATGCCCACGGCGACCCCGCCGGTGAACAGGGCCGCGCCCAGCGCGAGCTGCCAGTGCGGGACCTTCATCACTTCTCCGCCGCGTTGATCAGATCTTCGAGCTGCTGCAGGCCCGGGTGCGCCGGGTCGACGACGCGGCCCTGGTCGAGCGCGGCACGGGCGCCGAGCAGGTTGTCACGCTTGACGCGCACGAGGCCGAGGCCGACCCACGCCGCGAGGAACTCGGGGCGGTCGCGCACCGCCTCGAGGAAGGCCAGCTCGGCCGCCGCCCAGTCGCCCGCGCGGTCCTCGGCCATGCCGAGGTTCAGCCAGTCGATGGCGTTGGGCTCGGGGATGGCCTTGATGTGGTCGCGCCACATGCGCTGCACGGTGGTCGGGGGCTGGCCCACCGAGGCCACCGCGAGCAGGGTCAGGCGCAGCGCGCCGGGCATGTCTTCGCCGGCGTCGACGTGCCGGCGGGCGATCCGCTCACCGGCGGCCTGGGCCTCGTCGAGCCGGCCCGCCCGCCGCAGCGCCTCGACCATCTGGATCTCGACCAGGGGGCGCCCGGGGTTGCGGGCGTTGGTGGCCGCGAAGAAGGTGGCGTCGTCGACCCAGGCGCCCTGGGCGCTGACCAGCACCGCCGCCATCGCCACCCCGGCCGGCGCGAGCAGGCCGAGCGCGAGCCGGCGGCGCCCCTCTCCGGCGAGGTCGACCAAGAGGGCGCCGAGGCCCAGCGCCCACAGCAGGCTCGGCAGGTAGGCGAAGCGGTCAGAGACCGGGAAGCCCATGTCGAGGGGCGCGGCGACGCGGATCACGTTCAGGGCCGGGGCGAGGCAGAGCAGCCCCGCCAGCGCCCACTTGCCGAAGGTCGGCCAGCGCAGGCCCGCGGCGAGGCCGCCGAGCAGCAGCGTGAGCCCCGACCAGAGCGCCGGGCGGCTCAGGCCCTCGACCGGCGGCAGGCTGCGGTAGGCGAGCGGGGCCGAGAGCCCCGTCAAGCCGCGCAGGTAGAGCTCGACCGCGGCGGGCACGGTCAGCAGCCACTCGCCCACCGAGTCGGGCGGGCCCACCGAGGGGCGCACGGCCACGATGGTCGAGCGCACGACCGCCCACAGCAGCAGCGGCAGGGCGAAGGCGGCGGCGCGGCCCGCGGTCATGCGGCCGCCGTTGAGCAGCAGCGCCAGCACTGGGGTCACGACCGCCAGCTCTTTGCTCATCACCGCGGCCAGCATCAGCGGCGCGACGAGCAGGTGGCGGCGGGGGTGCGCGCCGCCGTCGACCAGCAGGGTCGCGAGCACGGCCACGGCGGCGAGCAGGTCGGTGCGGCCGGCGATCCAGGTCACGGCCTCGACGTGGCTCGGCATCACCGCAAACAGGCCCAGCCCGAGGCAGAGGCCCCAGGGGTTGAGGCCGCGCTGCTTGCCCCAGGCGTAGCCGAGCACCATCACCACGACGTGCAGCGCGATGTTGAAGAGGTGGTAGGCCCAGGCGAGCGGGCCGTGCACCGCGCGCTGGACGGCGTAGGACAGGGTCACGAGCGGGCGCCAGTAGCCGTAGGCTTGCGCGTCGCTGGCCCAGTCAAAAAAATCGCCGCTGATCGCATCGACGACGCCGCGCAGCGTGCGCAGCCGGGTGTCGTCGAGGATCAGCGGGCGATCATCCCACACGAAGTCCGCGCCCAACGAGGGCGCGAAGAGCAGGGCTGCCCCCACCACGATGGCCGCTGCGGCCGCATCCGGCCAACGGGGGGAGGCAGACACGCAGCTCAGCTCCGGCGGCGGCGGCGCAGGGCGGCGGCGAGGCCGAACAGGGCGCCGACCGCGGCGGGGGCGCCGCCGATGGCGGAGCAGCCGCCCTTGTCGTCGCTGCTGCCGGTGTCGGCGGCGTCGTCGGTGGCGCCGTCGTCGGCGGTGCCGTCGTCGGCGGTGCCGTCGTCGCCGGTGCCGTCGTCGCCGGTGCCGTCGTCGCCGCTGCCGTCGTCGCCGCTGCCGGTGGCGTTGGCGCCGGCGAAGGCGAGGGAGGGCTCAACGGCGGAGGCGCTGACGACCTTGCCGCTGGCGTCGACGGTGAGGCTGTCCATCGAGGCGGGGGCGGCCATGGCCGCCGAGATGATGAGAGCGTAGAGCATGTGTTTCGTCCCCTTGCAAAAGACGGCCCGATGACCGCCCTCAGTTGTGTCACGCCTCGGTCTTGTGGGGGAGGACCGCGAGGTTAGCGCTGACCGGGCAGAGGTGACGACCGCTGCACAGCGGGCCAAGGCCCCCGCCATCGACGTCACCGCTCTGCACCCACCGCGCCCCGCCAGACTCCCCCCGTCTCCTCCGGGCAGGGTCACGATATTGTCCATACACCGCGGTGTCAATGGGCCGCCGCGCCTGGGCGCCGCCGCCACGACGGGCCGCAACGCCCTGAAACCGACGGCGAGGGCGCCGCGGGGCACCGCGCCCGCCCGCCCGCGCCTGGCCCATTTGGGCCAACAAGCGGCCCCTGCGCGGGTCCGGGGAGGGCGGCGCCGCACCATGCCGGCCGAGGCCCGGGGCGATCACGCCCCGACCGGCGCGGTCAGGCCAGCGCCGGCGCCCGGTTGCGCTCGAGCACCGCGCTGATCTGCGCGCGCAGCGCCGCGGCCGTGAACGGCTTGTCCACCACCCGGCCGTCCATCGCCCGCACAAAACCCCGCCCCTCGTCGGTGAAGACGCCGCCGGTGATGAACAAGAAGCGCGCCTCGAGCTCGGGGCGCAGGCGCTGGACCGCCGCGTGCAGCGCCGGTCCCGACAGCTCGGGCATCATCAGGTCACACAAAATAACGTCAGGCAGGGGCTCTTCACCGAGGCGCTGCAGCGCATCCGGGCTGCTGGTGAAGACCTCGACCTGGTGCTCGCGCAGCATGCGCTGGATCGACCGGCCCAAGGCCGGCTCGTCGTCCACCACCACCACCCGGGCCCCGGGGCCCCGGGCGGGCGCCGCGGGCTGCGGGGCGGGCTGGGCCGGCAGCCGCACCACCGCCCGCGTGCCGCCCGAGGGGGCCGCGCCGAGGGAGATCTCGCCCGAGGCGCCGAGGACCAGCACCCGGCAGACGGTCAGGCCCAGGCCCTCTTGCTCGGCCTTGGTGGTGACGAAGGGCTCAAAGGCGCGCTCGGCGAAGCCAGGCGGCAGCCCCGGCCCGTTGTCCTCGACGACCAGCTCGATCATCTCGTCGGCGCGCCGCCGGTGCACCCGCACGTGGTTGAAGGCGTAGCCCGAGGGCGGCAGCGCATCGGCGGCGTTCTGGAGCAGCTGCACGATGACCTGCAGCAGGTCGGCCTCGGCCATGCGGACGGCGAGGCCAGGCTCTCCGGTCAGCTCGACCTGGGCGAGGTGGCGCAGCTCTCCGCCGAGCAGCTTGAGGGCGGCCCCCACCACGGCGTCGACCTCGGCGGGCGCCTGGTCTCCCCGCTCGCGCAGCCGGCTGATCCCGCGCAGGCTGTCGGTCACCGCCTCGATGCGGCGACCGGCGCCCAGGGCCTCATCGACGCCCCGGCGCACCGCCGGGCTCAGGCCCTCTCCCTCGGTCAGCGTCGCCCCGAGGTGGTGCAAGAGCACCGACAGCGGGCTGCTCAGCTCGTTGCGCAGGCTGGCCGCGAGGCTGCGGACCGCCGCCACCCGCTCGCCGAGCAGCTCTTTCTCTTGATCGACCCGGACCTCGGTGCGGTCGCGCAGCAGCAGCACCTGGGCCGGGGCGCCGCCGAAGCTGACGGTGCCCGCGGTGACCAGCTCGGCGAGCCGCGCCCGCCCATCGCCGCGCAGCAGCCGCAGGTCGACCTGCCCGCCGCCGAGCACCCCGGTGAGCAGGTGCCGATCGCTCGGGTGCACCAGGGCGTTGAGCCGCGCGCCGATCAGGCGGTCCTGGCCGCGGTCGAGCAGGTCGGCGGCCCGGGCGTTGCAGAAGATGACCTCTGCGCCGCGCACCACGAGGACCGGGACGGGCAGCGAGAGCAGCAGCGCGCGCAGCTCGAGCTGGAAGAGGGCCAGCGCCTCTTCGCGGGCCTCTTGCCCGGCGAGGTCGCGCCGCACCGCGAAGTTGCCGGTGAAGCGCTCGTGCGCGCCGCCAAAGCGGCTGACCGAGACCTCTTGGGACAGGCGCCGGCCGTCCTTGGCCCGCGAGCCCACGAAGCCGACCCACGCGCCCCGCTCGTCGATCACCCGCTCGGTGTGCCGGTAGTAGGCCGGGTCGTGCATCGAGATCGTCGGGTCGCGCAAGAAGCTCAGGAACTTCCCGCGCACCTCGTCGAGGGTCCAGCCGGTCAGCCGCTCCCACGCGGCGTTGCCCCAGATCAGCCGCACCTCGCGGTCGGCCAGCTCGATGGGGTCCCGGGCGTCGCGCAAGGCCACGAAGGCCGCCCGCTCGAGCGCCCGCTGCCGGTCGTCGGAGAGCAAGGCGCAGAGCTGCGCGCAGTCCGCCTCAGAGGGTGGATCGACCGGATCAACGAGCACGAGGCCACAATCGGGCCCTTGCCAGACCGCCGGCTTCACCGGCAGGGCGCAGGCCCACAGCGCGCCGCCGCCCGGCGCGGCCAAGGTCCGCCCCCGCGGGCCGCCCTCTGCCGCCGCCCGCAGCAGCGCCTCGAGGTCCGCCGGGGTGTCGAGCCCCGGGGGAGCCCCCGCCTCGGCCGACCAGGCCCCGCCGCAGAGGCGCAGGCGGTGGGCGAGCAGGCCGCCGATGCCGTTGACCTCGACCAGCGCCCAGGCAGAGGCCCCGCAGGCCCGCGCCGCCGCGTCCAGCGCGGGGCCGAGCCGCTCATCGAGGGGCCCGAGCGGCCGGAGGTCAGCGAGC
>JBJONS010000126.1:0-2932 GCA_046051725.1 Pseudomonadota bacterium
GCGGGCCGCCCCGCCCACCGCCCGCAGGGGGAACGCGGGGGCAGGCGGCGCGCCGCCGGTGCGCAGCAGCTGATCAGCAGACGATCAGCGGATGGTCAGCGCCCGCTCGGCGGTGCCGCCCAGCGGCGAGGCCACGCAGACCCGGGTCGAGCTGGCCGGGAAGCGGTTGCGGGGGCTGCGGTAGGTGAAGATGCCGCCCGGCGCGTCGGCGTTGGGGGTCACCGCGACGGCGACCAGGTCGAGGCCGTCGCACTGCACGTCGAGGGTGACGGTGGTCGTCACAAAGCCGGTGACCGCCTGCGGGGTGGTCTGGCCGCGCACCTCGAGCTCACCGCGGGCGGCGCGGAAGTCGGCCCGGGTGATCGCCACCGCGTCGAGGCCCGGCTCGGCCAAGATCAGCTCGCTCTCGACGACCTTGGCGTACAGCACGCCGTTCTCGTAGTAACCCTCGACGGTCACGCCGGCGCCGACCGCCTCGGCGAGGTCGGCGAAGGTGATCACGTTGGCGCCCGCGTCGAGCACCTCGGCGGGGATCCGCGGGTCGGTGTTCATGCGGACGGTCGTGCCGCCGACGACGAAGGTGCCGGCCGCGGCGTCAAAGCTGAGCAGCGGGCCGACCACGACGTGCTCGGCGAACTCAAAGTAGACCGCGTCGGCGGTGTACGAGATGAGCCCACCCGGGGCGACCACGCCCGCGCCGGTCAGCGCGATGGTGCCGCCCAGCGCGGTGCGCGGGGTGGTGGCGGCGAGCTGCTCGAGGGTGACGTCGCCGACGCCATCGCCGCTGGTGTCGACCAGCATGCCCACCGGCACGTCGATGCAGGTGCCGAACACGGTGAGGGTCCGACCGACCGGATCGACGGCCTGCAGCGGGCCCTCGAGCTCAAGGAACTCGGCGCCGACGTCGAGCGGCGGCGCGGGGATCTGGGGGCAGGCGGCGGCGGCGACGCCGGGGGCGGCGAGGCCCAGCAGGGCGAGGGAAGCGACGAGGGCGGATGGCATCTTCATGACCGGACTCCGGAGGGTGTCGGATTTGGGACCCGCGGCGGGGCGCAGGGTACGGGGTTGCCGGCCGAGCATGAACTAGAGCAGGGTCGAACCGCAAGGCAGGACCCGCCAGAACGTCCGTCAAGAACCGGTCAACACCGGGGGCCGCCCCCTTCAGGCCACCCCGCCGCTGCCGACGGCCGCTGCGGACGCCCGCGGACACCGCGGTCAGGCCCGGCGCTCTGCCGCGGGCTCCCCCCCAGTCGCGCCGCTCCGGCCTGCAATCGGGGCCCCCCCCCGGTCAGACTGCGCCGCATGTCCACCCCCCGCCGCCCCCCGCGCGCCCCGATCCGCGCGCTGCTCGTCGATGACCACCCCCTGTACCGGGCGGGCGTCCGTCGGGCGCTCGAGCTGGCCGGCATCGCCGTCATTGGCGAAGCGGCAGACGAGGCCCAGGCCCTGGCCCTGGCCGCCGCTTCCCCCCCCGAGGTGTGCCTGATTGACCTGCGGCTCGGCGCAGGCGACGGCGCGCGCCTGATCGAGGCGCTGCGCGCCGCCCACCCCACGGTCCGGCCGATCGCGCTCACCGCCTTCGACGACCCGCTGACCGCGAGCCGGGCCGAGCGGGCCGGCGCGGTGGCCTTCTTGTCCAAGGACATCGGCGCCGGGGGCCTCGTCGCCGCGGTCCGCAGCGCGGTGGCCGAGGACCCCGCGCCGCCGCTGCCCACGCCCGCCCGCGGCGCCGCGCCCGCGCCGCGGCCCCTGTCGCCCCGCCAGCAGGCGGTGCTCGACGGGCTGGCCGAGGGCCGGTCGGTGCGCGAGATCAGCGAGGAGCTCGGCATCACCGCGCGCACGGTCGAGACCTACCGGGCGGTGCTCAAGCGCAAGCTCGGCGTGCACAGCGCCGCCGCCCTGCGCGAGCTGGTCGAGGAGCGGGGCCGCGGTGGACCCTGAGCTCGCGCTGGGCGCCGTCTTCGTCGGCGCCGCGGCGGCGGTGGGCTTCATGACCGGAGCGGCCTGGGCACGCCGCCCCCGCGCCGCGCGGCCGCCCGCGGCGGGCGCCCCCGCCCTGCCGGCACCGACCCACGACCGCGCCCGCGCCTGCCTCGAGGCCGAGTCGGCCGAGCGCCAGCGCATCGCCGCGCACCTGCACGACGAGCTGCAGCCCCTCATCGCCGCCGCGCGCCTGCAGCTCGAGCTGCCCGGCGGCGGAGCTGAGGCGTCGGCGGCCCTGGGCGAGGCGGGCGCCCTGGTGCGCGGCCTCGCCCACGAGCTGGGCGATCCCGACGTCGAGCTGGGCGTCGAGGCCGGCCTCGCGCGGGTGTGCGCGGCGGCGCGGGCCCGCCTGCCCCTGGCCGTCGAGCTCCGGCTGCCGCCCCAGCCCGCGCCGCCGGTCTCTCCCCTCACCCACAGCCTCTGCCTGATGTGCGTCCGGGAGCTCCTCCACAACGCGCACCGCCACGCCCGGGCCGCGCGGGTCGAGGTCCGGGTCGAGGTGGGGCAGCGCTGGCTGCTCGTGGGGGTCGAAGACGACGGGCCCGGCTTTGGCGAGGGCGGCGGCGCGGGTCCGGGCCTCGGGCTGCGCAGCATGCGCCGGCGCCTCGACGCGATCGGCGGCGAGCTGGACCTCGGCGCCGGGGCGTCGGGCGGGGCCCGGGTGACCCTCTGCCTGCCGCTCGGCGCGGGGACGCGCCCGGCGCCGGACACACCCCCCCATCCACTACGGTGAACACCGGAGCGATCAGCGCCGCCGGGCGGCGCTCGACCCCTCGAGAGGCGCCCGGCACGCCCGGCGGACCGCGACCGTCCCGCCGAGGGCGCCGACCGACCCGCTCCGGACGCCCGCTCTGGGCAGGGCGCCCGCCCGCCCACCGCGTCGCCCCCCCTTCCGGCCAAGCCCGCATGGAGGCTCCCGCTCCGGGGTCCGTACACTGGTCCAACGCCC
>JBJONS010000127.1:0-7807 GCA_046051725.1 Pseudomonadota bacterium
CAGAGCATGGTCGGCGTGGCCCGCGAGGTCGGCGCCCTGCTCGATCGGCCGCTGCGGGGGCAGATCGAGGTCGCCGAGCGCACGGGGGGCGGCGGCGCCCGCACATGGCCGGTGCTCACCCGCGACGATGACGCGCTGGATGGTTTTCCGGTCAACAGCGCGCTGGTGCCGACCACCGCCGACCCGGCGCTCTGCGGCCGCTTCGCCGCCCTGCACCTCGACGGCGTGGCGGTCGGGCCGAGCCCGGCGTGGCTGCAGCGGCGCCTGCTCCAAGTGGGCCTGCAGCCCCTCAACACCGTCGTCGACGCCACCAACTACGCGATGATCGAGCTCGGCCAGCCGAGCCACGCCTACGACGCCGCCGCGCTGCCGGCGGCGCGCCTGGGCGTGCGCCGGTCGCGGGCGGGCGAGGCCTTCAAGGGGCTGCTCGCCGAGGCCGAGGCGGCGCCCCAGCCGGTGCCCGAGGGCTGCCCGGTCATCGTGTCCGACGACCAGATCGTCGCGCTGGCCGGCGTGATGGGCGGGTATGCGGCCCGGGTGACCGAGGCGACCACCGCCGTGCTGCTCGAGGTGGCGGCCTTCGACAACATCGCCGTGCGCAAGAGCCAGCAGCAGAACCTGATGTTCAGCGAGAGCTCGGCCCGCTTCTCGCGCGGGGTCGACCCGGCCCTGGTCGCGCTGGCCGCCCGGCGCATCGTCGCCTTGCTGGGCGAGAGCTGCCCCGCGCTGCGGGTGAGCGGCGTGGGCCTGCTCGCCGCCGCGCCGATCGAGCGCCGGGCCCTGCGCCTCGATCTCGGCCGCCTGCGGGCCGCCCTGGGCCTGCCGGCCGCCGATGACGAGGTCGCCAGCGCCCTGCGGCGGGCCGGCCTCGGCGTCAGCGCCGCCGGCCCCGGCGCGCTGGCGGTCGAGGTGCCGTCGAGCCGCCAAGACATCGAGCACGAGGCCGATCTGTGGGAAGAGGTCGCGCGCCTGCTCGGCTACGACCGCCTGCCCGAGACCATGCCCGTCGAGCCGATCCCCGCGGCGGGCACCGACCGGCGCCTGCAGCTGCGCGAAGAGCTGGTCGACCTCGCGGTGCGCGCCGGCCTGACCGAGACCTGGTCGTACACGCTGTCGAGCCCCGAGCTCGAAGAGCGGCTGCGCGCCGGCGGCGGTGCCCCCGCGCCCGGCTACGCGACGCTGAGCAACCCGGGCTCGGTCGAGAAGCGGGCCCTGCGCCGCACCCTGCTGGCCCACCTGCTCGAGTGCGCGGCCCACAACCGCCGCCACACCGCCGGCGTGCACATCTTCGAGCAGGGCGTGGTGGTGCTGCCCGAGCTGCCCGGGCTCATGCCGGCGCTGCCCGGCGAGCGCGAGCGGCTGGCGCTGCTGATGGTCGGGCCGGTCGAGGCCGAGGGCCTGCACCAGCCGAGCCCCCGGCTCGCCGACGTGCACGACCTCGCCGGCGTGATCGCCGAGCTGCTCGACGGTCTGCACGTGCCGGGGTGGCGGGTCGAGGCCCTGCCGTCCGAGGCCGACCGGGCGCCCCTGCACCCCGGCGTGGCCGCGCGGGTGGTGGTCGACAGCCCCGACGGCCCGGTCGAGCTCGGGCGCTACGGCCAGGTCCATCCCTTGGTGGCCCGGGCCTTCGATCTGGGCGAGGCCGTGGTCCTCGTCGGCGAGCTCGACGTCGACGCGGTGGTGGCCCGCAGCCAGCGCTTCTTCTTCGCCCCGGGCCCGCCCCGCTTCCCCGAGATCAGCCTGGACGTCGCCCTCATCGTCGATCAGGCGGTCAGCGCCGCGGCGCTCTGCGGCACGACCCGGGCGGCGGGCGGCGCGCTGCTGCGCGACGTCGTCGTCTTTGACGTCTACCAGGGCAAGCACGTCCCTGCGGGCAAACAAGCGGTCGGCCTGCGCCTGCGGCTCGGCGCCGAGCGCACCCTCGAGATGCGCGAGGCCGAGGCGCTGCGCGGCGCGGTGCTCGACGCGCTGGGCGCGGCCCACGGGGCAGAGCTGCGGGTCTGAGCCGCCGTGGGGCTGACCGCGGCGGGGCCAGCGGGGCTGCGCGCGACCCGCGCCGGCGGCCTGCCCTGGGCCTTGGCCGGAGCGGCGCTCTCGCTGGTCCTCAGCCCGCCCCGGCCCAGCGGCGGCGACCTGTCGGTGCAGCTCGGCCTCGTCCTGGCCGAACAGGGCGCCCTGCCGGGTGATCTGCTTGAGCGGTCGGCGCCGGGCCGGCCGGGCTTCGCGGGCCTGCTGCACGCCGGGGCGCTGGCCCTGCCCCCCGCGGGCCTCGAGCCGGCGCTGCTCGTCCTCCAGGTGGGCGCGGTGGTGGGCATCTTCCTCGGGGTGGGGCGCGTGGTCCCGCTGGGCCGCGTCGCCGGCCTCGCGCTGCTCTTGCTGCTCGCGTGGCCCCAGCCGATCGGCGCGGCCGCGCTGCTCATCGAGCCCCAGCCGATCCACCGCGCGCTGGCCGCGGGCCCCCTGCTGGTCGGCCTCGGCGCGGCGCTGGCCGGCCGCGGGCTGCGGGCGGGCCTGCTGCTCGGGCTCGGGCTCGCGCTGCACCCGAGCACCGGCTGGGTGGCGGGCCTCGCCGGGCTCGCCGCGGCGGGGCCCCGCGCGCTGCCCGGGCTGGGGATCGGGGCGGCGGCGCTGCTGGCCCAGCGGGCCGGGACGCCGATCTGGGGGCCGCTCCGCGCCGAAGAGTGGGGGGCGCTGCAGCTCCGGCTGGGCCACCACCTCGACGCCGGCACATGGCCGACGGGCCCGCGGGCGCTGCTGGCCCTCCGCCTGCTGCTGCTCGGCTTGCTCGCCGCCGGCGCGGGCCCCCGCTGGCGCCGGGCGGCGGCGGCCGTGGGGGCGGCCACGGTCCTGGGGCTGGCGGCGCCCAGCGTCCAGATCGGCGCGCTGCTGCAGCTGCACGGCCTCTACGCCGAGCTCTGGGCGCTGGCCCTCGGGCTGCCGCTGGCGGCGCAGCGGCTCGCGGGCGGGCGGGCGGGGCGCATGGTTGTGGGGATGGCCTTGCTGATGCTGCTCCCGTGGGCGCTCGCCGCGCGGCCCTGGCCCGCGCCCGAGCGGCTGCAGGCCGAGCGGGGCGCAGCGGCGCTGTGGCCGACCGACGACCCCTGGCCGCGGGTCACCGCGCGCCGGGCGGCGGCGTTCACGGTGAAGGACGGCGGGGAGATCCTCAGCAACCCCGAGACGCTGGCGGCCTGGGTCGAGGGCCTGCGCCGGTCCTGTGGGGAGGAGGCGCTGGATCCGCCGGAGCCGTCCGAGGACTGGCGCGGCTACGTCCGGGTCCGGCGGCGCTGCCGGGCGGCGGCCGCGGGGGGAGCCGCGCCCTGAGGAGGGGAGCCCGCCGCGCGGCGGCCCGATCCAGCGCCCCGCGCAGCGGAGGGCGACCACGGATCGGGGACACAGCGCGCAGCAGGTCATCTTCGACGAGGGGGTGTCCGCCGCCGCGCAGGGGGAGTCAGGCCGTGCGCACGAGGCCGTCGAGCGGCCGCACGCCGGGCAGCGCGGCGTCGACCGCGGCCTCGGGCAGGCGGAGGTGATCGCGCAGCAGGCCGGCGAAGACCGCCCGCAGGTCGAGGGTCGGGCGCAGGTCGCGGCCCTCGTACAGGGCGGCCCGCCGCAGGCCGGGCCACTCGCCGAGCACCCGGCCGCCGGCGATCGCCCCGCCGAGGGCGAAGGCCGCGGCGCCGGTGCCGTGGTCGGTGCCGCCGGTGCCGTTGGCGGCGGCGGTGCGCCCGAACTCGGTCACGCAGAGCACCGCAGTGCTGCGCCACGCCGGGCCCAAACCCCGGGCGAGGGCCTCGACCCCATCGGCCAGGGCGGGCAGGAGCAGCCCGAGGCGGCGGGCCTGGTCGGCGTGGGTGTCCCAGCCGCTCAGCTCGACCGACAGCACCCGCGGGCCGCCCTCGGCCACCAGCAGGCCCGCGCAGCCGCCGAGCGCGCCGCGAATGGCCGCCGCGCCGCGATCCCCACCCGGCGCCCCGTCGCCGTGGGTGACGGCCCGCATCCCGAGGGCCTCGGTGATCGCCGGGCCCAGCGCGGGGTCCTCGGCCCAGAGCGCGGCGACGGCTTGGACAATGGCGTCGTCGCTGCGATCCTCGCCGCCCGGGTCGATGCTGGGCACCGGCGTGGCGCCGCGGAGCACCAGCGGAGGGCCGCGCCCGATCGCCGCGGCCTGGTCGAGCTGCCCGGCCGCGGCCAGCGCCCGGTAGAGCCAGCCATCGCGGTGCGCGTTGGCGACCGCGCCGCCCTGCTCGAGGCAGTCTTGGACCGCGAAGTGGCTGCGGTCGCGCAGGGGTGTGGCGACCGCGCACAGCGGGAGCAGCTCGCCGGCGGCCCAGCGGGCCCGCCAGGGCGCGAGGCCCGGGTGGAGGGCGAAGGTGTCGTCGAGGCGCGGGCCGTCCGCCGGCCGCAGGGCCTCGGGGCGCAGGCCGTCGAGCGCCGGGTCGCCGACCGGGGGCAGGGCGGCGAGGCCATCGAGGGCGCCGCGCAGCACCACCAAGACCAGCCGCGGATCGTCGGGCGCGGCCCGGGCCGGCAACGACAGGCCCGCGGCGCCGAGCGCGGCGAGGGAGAGCAGGCGGCGGCGGCTCAGGCGCATGGCGGACCTCGGCGGGGGCGCGCGGCGGGGCCGGGCGCGGCGCCCCCGGCGACCCGCGGGCGGCCAGGGGAGAGCCCGCTCATCGGCGCACCAGCTCAGGGGCGAGCAGCAGCAGCGCCCAGGCGGTGGCCGGATCAGGCGCGCTGGCGATGGCCTCGGCGGTGCGCGGCTGGAGGCGCGGGCCCAGCACGGCGCGGGCCCGGCTGAGCGGATCGACCTCGATCGGCGCGGCCCGCGCGACCACGCCCTCGGTCAGCTCGACCCGGCGGAGCAGACCCTCGGCGCCGGACCAGGCCTCGCCCTCTTCGGCCCAGCCGGCCGGGCTCGGCGCGGCCCAGGGCGCTTGGCCGAGCGCGCGCAGCCCGCGCAGGAGCGCCTTCTGCAGGCGCGGGTCGCCGGTCAGGGCGCGGTCCAGCTCGATGGCCCGCCCAGCGGCGATGAGCCAGTCCTCGGGCGCGCTCACCCGGTCGGGCGCCGGCGCCCAAGCCTCGGGACGGTCGAGGATGACCGTGGCCATCACCCCCAGATCACCGTCGCTGCGGGTAAAGGCGGCGGCCAGCTCTGCGACGAGCGCCTCGGGGGGCTCGGGGTGCAGGAAGTGGCGGGCGAGGCGCCGGCTCAGGTGCCGGGCGGTGCTGGGGTGCGCCGCGAGCAGATCGAGCGCGGCCTCCCCGGCGGCGAGGCCGCCGCTGCGCCCAGAGAGCTCGTGCCCGAGCAGCTGCTGGAGCCCGGGCTCGTGGGCCTCGGGCCGGTACACGAAGCCGTCGCCGACCGGCGAGGGGCGCTCCTCGACCGACCAGCCGGTGAGCAGGCAGGCGAGCGCGCGGACGTCGGCCTGGGTGTAGCCGCCGTCCACGCCGAGGGTGTGCAGCTCGAGGACCTCACGGGCCAGGTTCTCGTTGAGGCCGCGCTCGTCGGGGCGCCGGCCGAGCGCGCTGCGCGGGCCGACGCTGCGCTGGTTGTCCAAGTACAGGATCATCGCCGGGTGGCGGACCGCGGCCCGCAGCAGCGCCCGGAAGGGCGCCACCACCCGCGGGCGCACCACCTCGTGCTCAAAGGCGGCGGCCAGGGGCAGCACGCGGCGGTTGCTGACCGAGACGGTGAAGACGTTGGACCAGAACGCGACCCAGCGCTCACGGAAGGGCTGCGGCGAGCGCAGGCGCTGCAGCGTGCGGGCCAGCACCTCTTCTTCGTAGATCTCGCGAGGGACAGTGTTCTTGGCCGCCCCCGCCGCGCGTTGATCGGCGCGGCTCTCGGCGTACTGGCGCAAGCGGGCGGCGGCGCCCGGCCGGGGCGGGGCGCTGTCGGCGCCGTCGAGCTGGGCGCGCAAGGCGGCCGCGGGGCGGGGGCCCAGCGCGGCGAGCTCGCCGGGCCGGGCGCCGAGGCCGAGCCGGCGGATCCCCACCGCCGCCGCAAGTGCGCTCATGGGTCCACCCGATCAGGCGGGTCCGGCGGACGCTCCGCGGCGTCGGGCCCGCTCGGCCCTGCCCCGGCCCGCTCGGGTGAAGGCCGCGGCGCGGGGGTGGCCGCGGGGTCCACCGCGGGGCGCCCGCCTTCGGCCCCCACCTCGCCCTCCACAAGGGAGCCCTCGGCATCGGGGGCCGTCTCGGCCGGATCGACGTCGCACACGCCCGGTTCGGCGGAGGCCTCCCCGTCGAGGGCCCAGAGGTCGGGGGCGGCGGCCGGCGCCGCGGCGGCCGGCCCCCGCAGCAGGCGCGCGGCGTTGGCGACCACCCAGACCGCCCCGAGGTGCTGCAGCGCCGCGGCGGCCAGCGGCGGCAGAGCGCCGGCGGCGGCCGCCGCCATCAGCCCAAGGTTCCAGATCAAGGCCAGGGCGATGTTCTGGTGCAGGATGCGCCGAACCTCGCGGCTGAGGCGCAGCAAGGCCACCACGTCGACGAGGCGCTCGCTCTGGATCGCGACATCGGCGCCGCCGAGCACGACCTCGCTGCGCCGCAAGCCGAAGGCGACCCCCACCTGGGCCGCGGCGAGGGCCAGGGCGTCGTTGACCCCGTCGCCGACCATGAGCACCGAGGCGCCCCCGGCCGACAGGCGCTCGATGGCGGCGAGCTTGCCCTCGGGCAGCACCCCGGCCTCGACCGTGTCGACCGGCGCGCCGGCCGCGGCCAGCGCATCGGCGACCCTGGCGGCCTCGGCCGCGCCGTCACCGGTCAGGATGTGCAGCTGGTCGATGCCCTCGGCGCGCAGCGCCCGCAGGGTCTCGGCGGCGTCGGGGCGCAGGCTGTCGCCCAGGCGCGCCCGCCCGAGCAGGCGCTCGCCCGCGCGCACCCAGACCTCGGCCGCCCCGCCGCCGGCCGGCGCGCCGACCCACGCCGCCCGCCCCAGGCGCAGCAGGCCCGCCGGGCTCTCGGCCTCGACGCCGAGGCCCGGCAGCTCGCGCCAGCGCTCCGCCGGCCAGGGCGCGACGCCCGCCTCGGCGGCGGCGGCGGTCAGCGCGCGGGCCGCGGGGTGCATCGACCCGAAGGCCGCGCCAGCCCCGGCGCCGAGCAGCAGGTCGAGGGGCACGCCGGGGGCCGGCTCGAGCCCCAGCACGCTGACCCGGCCGGTGGTCAGGGTGCCGGTCTTGTCGAACACGACGGCGTCGACGAGCGGCAGGGCCTCAAGGAAGCCCGCACCCTTGATCAGCAGGTCGCGCCGGGCGGCGGCGGTCAGGGCGGCGATGAAGGTCACCGGGCCGGCGACCACCAGCCCGGTGGGGGCCGCCGCGACCAGCACGGCGATCGCCCGCCCCATGTCCTCGGTCCACACGAGCACGCCAGCGGCGGCGACCAGCACCAGGGGCAGCAGCGCGCGGGCGTAGCGGTCGAGCTGCCGCAGGGCGGCCGGCCGCGCGGCGTCGACCGCGGCGAGCAGCCGGGCCACGCGGCCGAGCGCGCTGTCCTCGGCCGGCGCCTGCACCTCGAGCTCGAGCAGGCCCGACAGGTTCAGGCTGCCGGCGAAGACCCGCGCGCCGCGGTCCACCTCTTCGGGGGCGCTCTCGCCGGTCAAAGCAGCCTGGTCGACGGTCGAGGCCCCCGCGCGGACAATGGCGTCAGTGGCGATAATCTCACCCGGGCGAACCCGGAGCAGATCGCCGGGCCGCAGGGCCGCCGGGTCGACCCGCCGCTCATCGTCGGCCCCGCCGCCCAGCGTCGAGATCTGCGTCGCGCTGCGGGCCGACAGCCGCTGCAGGCTGGCGATGGCCGCGCGCAGGCC
>JBJONS010000128.1:0-5884 GCA_046051725.1 Pseudomonadota bacterium
CGGGCGGGCTTGGGGGGCGCCGAGTCCGCCGCCGCGGGGAGGGCGAGCGCGAGGCACAGCGGGACGAGGCCGCGGGCGGCGCGGCTCACCGCTGCTCCTGGCCGCGCAGGTGGCGCAGGCAGCGGCCGTAGCCCTTGGCGATGCCGGCGATCACCCGCCGCGGCTGCTTGGAGCCGACGCCGTAGGCCGCGTAGAAGGCAGCGGTGCCGACGTTGTTCCAGGCGAACTCGGCGATCTCGACCGGGCCTTTGCGGACGTGCTTCCAGAAGAAGTAGAACTGGCTGTAGATGAGGCGGCTCACCCGGTCGCCATAGTCGACCCGGCCCTCGCCGCTGCGCTTGTGGTAGCAGCGCGCGTGCGGGGTCTGGACGATGCTCCAGGTCTTGGCGATGCGGTAGGACAGCTCGACGTCTTCGTTGAGGGTGTAGCCGGGCAGGAACTCATCGAAGCGCTCGCCGGCAAAACAGGCCGCGCGGTAGAGCGTGCGGCCGCCGCTTGCTGCGGGGATGCGGACCACCCGGCTCGGCTCGGCGAGCCAGCGCACGCTGCCGATGCGGCTCATGTGCGGGCGGTCGCCGGCCGCGGCGTGGGTCATGCGGAAGACGCGGAAGTAGCGCTGGCGCCAGCCTTTCGGACGGCCCGGGCTCGAGAAGGTGCCGAGCACGCAGCCGACCGGCGGCGTGAGCGGGGTCGCCATCGCCTCGAGGCTGCGCTCGATGTAGGGCGGCTCGAGCAGCAGGTCGTCGTCGCACAGCAGCACGAAGTCGCCGTGGACCAGGTCCAGCGCGACGTTGCGCTGCAGCGAGGTGCCCGCGCGGGACCGGCGGTAGGTCAGGCCGATGCCGCTGCCGGCGAGGGCCTCGATGAGCGCCGGCTCCATGTCGGGGACCTGACCGGCGTCGACCACGATGAGCTCGAGCGGGCGGACCGTCTGGGCCCGCAGCGAGGCGCAGAACTCGAGCAGGTCGGCGCGCCGGTTGAGGGTGGGCACGATGACGCTGACCTGCGGGGGGCGCGCGCTCATCGTGCGATCATCGCCCCGATGAGGATCGCGGCCAGCACCATGCCGCCGTAGAACCACCACATCCGCCGCTTGTTGAGCTCGGCCGGCTCGAGCTGGTGGCTGCGCTGCCGCTTCTCGCGGCGCTTCATGCGAAAGGCGTACTCTTCGGGGGGCAGCCAGTGCTCGCGGCCGGTGGAGTCGGTGTAGCGCTTGTACCCCTTCTCGTGCTGGAACTGCTCGCGCAGCTTCTCTTTGAGCTGGTTGACCGCCAGCATGCGCGCCTCGGCGCTCACCCCGTCGTTCGCCGCGCGGGCCTTGGCTTTGCGCTCGGCGAGCTTGTCGAGGCGCTCTTGGTGCTCGGCCTCGAGCTCGGCGCGGAAGGCGGCCGCCACGGCCTCGGCCTCGGCGGGGGCCAGGGTCGGCGCGGCCGGGGCGATCGGCGCGGAGCCGTCCTCGGTCGGGGGCAGGGGGGCGCTGCGCATCGGCTGCTCTTCGGTCACGGGGTCCCCCGGGGTCAGGTCGGGTCGCGGCCGGGCTTCGGCCCCCCGCGCTCCCTTCTTGACCCGGCGAGCGCACCTGGGGAATTACGGACACTTGCTGGGCAAGGACCGGCGCGGGGCCTGACCTCCGCAACGGCCCGCCTGACGGTGGGTCGGCGCAGCATCCCCCAGGGCGCAAGGGCGCGCAAGCGGACCCGGCTTGACGTGCGGGCGGGTGGGGGCGAAGTGGCGGGCGGTGCGCGTCCACGCCCGCAGCGGGGCAGGGCGCCGAGGAGGCCAGATGACGCAGGCAGGCGAGGGTCAGGGCGCGGGCGTGGTCGGGCTGCTCCGGCGGGGGCTCCGCAGCGGGGTGGTGCGGGTGCAGCGGCGGGCGGCCGATCTCGCGCCGGCAGAGCGGGCGCGGGGCCGGCGGGACTGGCCGGCCGCCGTGGCCGCCGTGCCGGCGCTCGCCGAGCTCGACGGTCAGATTGACGCGCTGGCGGCCCGCTTCGCCGACGACCACGCCCGGTACTGCCGCGAGGTGGGGCACCCGGTGCACGCGGCCTCGCTCGAGCTGGTGGGGCTGCTGGTCGGCCTCGTGCAGAAGACGCGCCCGCGGCGGGTCATCGACCTCGGCTCGGGCTTCAGCTCGTATGTGCTGCGCACCCTCGCCGCCGAGGCCGGGGCCCCGATCGAGGTCCACAGCGTCGACGACAGCCCCGAGTGGCTCGAGAAGACCCGCGGCTACCTCCGCGACAAGGGCGTGAGCGACGCGGGCCTGTTCACCTGGGCCGACTTCGGCGCGGCCGGTCGGGCGGGCGCCTATGACTTGGTGCTGCACGACATGGGCTTCATGGACACCCGCTTCGCCACGCTCGACGCGGTGGTCGATCTGGCCCGCCCGGGCGGGCTCGTGCTGCTCGACGACATGCACAAGCCCGACTACCGCGACAAGGCCCTGGCGCGGCTCGGAGAGCGGGGGCTGCGCCCCCTGAGCCTGCGGCGGCTCACCCACGACGCGCTGACCCGCTTCGCCTACCTGCTGCCCCGCTGAGGCTCGGCGGCGGGCGCCACCACCGGCCTTGGTCGGGCGCAGCTGGCCGGGCGCAGCGGGCCGGGCTCAGCTGGCCGGCGGCGGGTCGTAGCGGGTCCAGGGCTCGGCGCCGAAGACCAGCTTGCGGGCCACCCAGACCGAGCCAAAGACCATCGGGATGGCGACCACGCCGTCCATCAGGTAGTGCCAGCCGAACACGATGGTCGCGACCCAGGTGATGGCGGTGATCGGCACCAGCACGAGGTTCATCCGCGGCGCGTACATGGCCGCGAAGATGATGAGCAGCACGCAGTGCCCGACGTGCAGCGAGGGCAGGGCCGCGATGCCGGTGAAGGCCTTGGCCTCGAGCCAAGTGCCCTTGGTCAGCGCGTTCTCGGTGCGGTTCAGCGCCTTGATCAAGAACTGCTGGCTGCCCCACGAGCTGGTGTCCTGCTCGCGCATCCAGGTGTAGGCGTCGCGCTCCATGAAGCAGGGGCCGCGGGTCGGCCAGAGCGCGGTCAGCACCACGCCGGCCAGGTAGAGCACGCCCATGCTCGTGACCAGGAAGCGCACGTGGCGCGGGCCGTGGTTGAGGTAGAGCACCATCATCAGCCAGGCCATGAAAATGTAGCCGTGGTGATAGGTCTCATCGAGCAGCATGATGAAGTCGGGCCACTGTTGGGCGCCGCGGGCCCAGGCCACGAGATCAAAGCCGCCCAAGATGGCCCGCTCGAAGTTGGCGAGCTGCTCGTCCCAGACGTTGCCGTTGAAGGCGGGGATCCGGGCCTTGAGGTTGGAGTAGACCGTCAGGTAGGCGATGAGGAAGATCGTCGCCCGGACCAGCCCGAACTCAGCCTCGAAGTTGATGCCTTGAAACCACGCCTTTGGGCTCGGGCGCCAGCGCCGCCACAGGAAGATCAGGCGCGACAGCACGATGACCCCGCCCATGTTGGCCATGAACAGGCCCTGGTAGCCGGTCACCGGGTCGAAGCTAAAGCCGGTGCCCGTGGCGAGGCAGGCCAGCACCGCGACGATGATGATGCCGATGAGCAGGCGCTCTTCGGCGTACATCGCGGCCCAGAGCTTGGGGAGCAGCGCCCAGGGGCGGGCGAGCACGGGCAGGAGCGGCGGCGGGGGCGCCGTCAGCGGGGGAGGAGTCTGGCTCACGGCGTCCTCAGAAAAGAGCGGGCCCGGGTAGCCTCTCTGGGTGCGGATCGCCAGCCCGAGGCCTCCCCGTCACCGGCCTGCCCCGGGGGCGGCTGGGGGTCTGGGCTCGGCCGCGGGCTCAGCGCCGCCAGCGGGCCAGCGGGCGCCCCAGCAGCGCCTCGAGGGCCTCGACCTCGGGCTGCAGCTCGGTCCGCAGCGCGGCCACCAGGGCCGGGTCCGCGGGCGGGCGGTCGGCGTAGCGGATGTTGAGCCGGCGGGCCGCGCGGATCAGCAGCCCGACGCCGGGGATCGGGGCCGGGTCCACGCCCTCGAGCACCCGCCGCCGGGCGGGCTGGTTGACCTGGCCCCGCAGCCAGGCGCTCCGCACGGTGCGGTTGCTGTTGCGGGTGCGGGCGGTGCCGGCGAGCAGCTGCGCCCGCCCGGGGAAGTCGGTGCGCAGCCCGAGCCAGCGCAGCACCTCGTCGTAGGTGCCCTCGGGGTCGCGCTGCAGGTCGTCGAGGATCAGCACCTTGACCCGCTCGGGGCCGAACAGCTCGAGGTAGCGGCGCACCTGCGCGGCGTAGGCGGTGTGGGCCCGGTAGTGCGTCGCGTTCGCCGGGATCGACCAGGGCGGCAAGCGCCGGCCGGCCTGGCGGTCCGGCTCGGCGGCCAGCGCGGCCCCGAAGTCGGCGATGTCCTCGTCGCCGGTGAAGACGAGGTGGCTGTGCAGGCTCTGGAGCCAGGATGCCGGCTCCCGCAGCGTCATCAAGATCTTGGCGTCGCCGCGGGTGAAGGCGTGGACCTCGGCGGCGGCCCGCGCGCTGATCAGCATCCAGGTGCTCGACTCGCCGATCACCTTGGCGGACCGCGGCGCCTTCGAGAAGTGCGCGAGGTAGTTCTCGAGGCTGCGGGGCGGGTCGTGGTACCGCAGGTCCGCCCCGAAGTAGTGCAGCTCTTTGCGGGCCATGAAGATGTCGGGGTGGCCGGCGAGGTAGCCGTCCAGCAGGCCCGAGCCGCTGCGGGGATGGCCGACGAAGAAGAACGAGGGGCGGGGCATCAGACCTCCACGCGGGGGGTGCGGGCGACCTCGGCCCACAGCCCGCGGAGCTGCTCGGTGATCACGTCCAAGTCGAAGCGCTCCTCGGCGAGGCGCCGGCCGGCCGCGCCCTGCCGCAGCCGCAGCGCCGGGTCCTGCACGAGGCGGGTGAGCGCCGCGGCCAGCCCCGCCACGTCCCCGGGCTGGACCAGGGCCCCGGTCTCGCCGTCGATGACCGCCTCGGCGACCCCGCCGACCGGGGTCGCGACCACCGGCAGCCCCGCGCCCATCGCCTCGAGGATGCTCATCGGCAGGCCCTCTTGGTATGAGGGCAGCACGAGCAGGTGCGCGGCCCGCAGCACCTCGAGGCGGGCCGGTCCGCTGATCCAGCCCGGCACCTCCACCGCCGGGGACAGGCCGCGCGCGGCCACCTCTGCCCGCGCGCGCTCGACCTCCCCATTGCCATAGAGCTGGAAGCGGGCCCCCGGCGCGGCCGCCAAGACCCGCTCGGCGGCGGCGATGAGATCGAAGGCGCCCTTGCGGTGGCCGATCTCGCCGAGGAACAGCACGGTCGGGCGATCAGTGCGCGGCCGGGGCGGCGCGCTCAGCGGCTCGAGCTCGACGGGGTTGTAGAGGACCTCGATCCGCGGGCCCGGCCCGAACAGGGCGCGGAGCTCGGCGGCCATCGCCTCGGTCAGGGCCACCACCCGGTCGGCGCGCCGAAACATCCAGGCCATCGCGGCGGCGTGGGCCCGCCCCGTGCGGAAAAAGGCGCCGATGTCGGGCATGTGCAGGTGCACGATCACCGGACGGCCGGTGCGCCGCGCCTCGATGAACCAGGCGAGCTTGCGGTAGAAGCTCGTGTGCCAGCTCAGGTGGATGTGGAACAGATCGGGCCGGTAGCCTCCGGCCAGGGCGTCGAGGAAGCGGGCGTTGTCGGTCAGCGCGCCGCGCAGCTTGGTGAGGGGGCTGCCCTCGCCCACGCTAGGGAAGAAGCGGAGCTCGAGGTCAGAGAGGCCGGGCGCGCCAAGCCAGGTCCGGCAGACGCTCGCGATGCCGCCCTTTGCGTCGAGGGCGGGACCGATGACGGCGACCCGCAGGGCGCGGGGCGGCGGGGCTGGGGACACGGTGCACCTTCGGAGAGCGGGGCAGGGAGGCCGGAGCGGGGAGAGGAGGCGTCCGGCCCG
>JBJONS010000129.1:0-7279 GCA_046051725.1 Pseudomonadota bacterium
GCCGCCGCGGCGAGGGTCACCGCGTCGGCGCCGCGGGCGCCCACGACCTGCACCGCCAAGGGCAGCCGGCCCTTGCCGAGGCCCATCGGCACCACGGTGACCGGCAGCTCGAGCACGTTGAAAATGGCGGTGCAGGCGGCGTCAAGCGGGGTCCGCCAGCTGTCGCGGTGGTAGGGCGCCGGCCGCGAGTAGGGCGGGTGCAGCAGCACGCCGTGCGGCCCGATCGCCGCCTCGATCTCGGCCTGCAGCGCCCGCCCCTCGGCCACGAGCCGGGCGAAGTTCATCGGCAGCTTGCTGCCCCACACGTCAAAGACGGTGAGGGCGAGGCCCGCGAAGGTGTGATCGCTGCGGCCGACCGCGAACTTGAGCAGCTCGACCGGCAGCGACATGGGCACGCCGCCGCCGAGCACGGTGTCGTAGCGGTCGGTGGCGGCCTCGTTGAGCATCGCGCTCCAGATGAGCAGCGCCTCGCGCATGCGCGGCAGGGGGATCTCGACCCGGACCGCGCCGCGCGCCTCGAGCGCCTCGGCCGCCTCGCGCACCGCCGCCCGCAGCTCGGGGCAGACCCGGGTGCTGCCGTTGGTCTCGAGCGCCAGCACGCGCATGCCCTCGATGGGCACCTCGGCGTAGCCGCCGGCGTAGCTGCCGGTGCAGGCCTCGTCTTTGCCGTCAGGGCCAGCGATCACGCGCAGGCAGAGGTCCAGGTCAGCCACGCTGCGGCCCAGCGGCCCCACGCAGAGGTAGGGCGACATCGGGCCGTGCGCGCCGGGGTGGTGGCCGGTGTTCGGGACGAGGCGCCCCGAGGGCTTGTGGCCGAAGGTGCCGCAGAAGGCCGCCGGGATGCGGATCGAGCCGCCGACGTCGCTGCCGATGCCCAGCGGCGAGCAGCCAGACGCCACCAGCGCGCCCTCGCCGCCGCTGCTGCCGCCCGGCGAGCGCCGCAGATCCCAGGGGTTGTTCGTGCGGCCCCAGATCTTGTTGTAGGTCTCCATCCAGAGACCGCCCTCAGGCACGTTGCTCACGCCCATGATGATCGCGCCGGCGGCCCGCATGCGGGCGGTCACCGTGCCGTCGGCCGCCGCCACCGCCGCCCGCTGCGGGTAGAGGCCGGCGGTGTGGGGCATGCCCTCGACCCCGGCGAACTCTTTGATCGTGACCGGGACGCCCAGCAGCGGCGGCAGCGCCTCGTGGGGGCCCGCCGCGCGCAGGCGCCGGTGGGCCGCCTCGGCCTCGGCCCGGGCGGCGGGGAAGCGGTCGGCGACCAGCGCGTTGATCTTCGGGTTGACCTGCTCGATGCGGCGGATGTAGGCCTCGAGCAGGGCCGGGGCCTCGAGGCTGCCCTCGCGCAAGCGGCGGGCCAGCTCGACCGCCGGCAGCAGGTCGGGGCCGCGGGCCTCGACCGGGGCGCGGGGCATCTGCTCTTCGGGGTCGAGCTCGCCGTCTTCGCCGGCGTTGATGTCGATGGGGCCGCGGGGCGGCCGGGCAGGGTCAACGGACGGCATGGGGGCTCCTCGGTCGGGCACGGCGGACTATCCGCGCCGGCGCCCCCGCGGCCGGGCTGCCCCATACGGGCTAACACTAACGCAGAACATCGTACTGCACGTCATCTCCAGCGCAGATCGGGTCAAGGTGGGCGGCAGAGGGTCGATGTGGCGGGCGCCGCCCAGGAGCCCCGATGATCCAGCCCCACGCCCCGCTCCGCCGCCCCAGCGCCCGCGCGCTGCTCACCCTCAGCCTGCTGACCGCCTGCGGTGGTGAGGCTGGCCTCGCCGACAGCGGCGCAGGGGCCGCCCTCGACCTACGGGCGGCGACAGCGACCGCGGGCGCACGCGCCCGCAGCGGCCCGCCGGTGGCCGTGCTCAGCCTGACCCCCTCGGGCGCCTGGGTGCCCGGGCACCGGGTGGTGGCCCAGATCGGCCAGAGCGGCGGCAGCCCGGCGACCGCGATGTGCGTCGCGACCACCCCGCGCTGCACCAGCTGGCGGCCGGTCGCCGACAGCGCGCCGGTGATGCTGGCCCACAGCAGCGCGCCCCAGCGCATCCGCCTGTGGCTGCGCGACGCGAGCGGCGCGGTCTCCGATCCGGCCACGGTCACCGTGCGGGTCGACAGCAGCCCGCCCACCGGCGGCAGCCTGAGCGCCACCCCGACCACCGGCGGCGCGGCCCTCTCGTGGACCGGTTTTACCGACGCGGTCAGCGGGATCGTCGGCTACCGCGTCGTCGCCGACGCCGGCCGCCGCACGCCGAACTGCAGCAACACCAACAAGGTCGTCTGGGAGGGCACCGGCACCTCGGCCACCATCCGCGGCTTCTCGTCGACCGACGACCTGAGCCTGCGGGTCTGCGCCCAAGACGCCGCCGGGCTGTGGGGGGACGGCCCCCGGGCCACCCTGCGTCCGGTCGGCGAGGCGGTGGCGCCGGTCGCCTCGCGCTTCGTCATCGCCGATGACGCCACCTACGTGCGCGAGCGCGAGGTGACCCTGCACAGCGATGTCTTCGACGACTCGGGGGTCAGCCAGATCTGCACATCGGAGACCGAGACCGACCCGGCCCGCTGCAGCCCCTGGCGGGCCTACAGCCCGACCGCCTCGCACACCCTGTCGGGCGGGGTCGGCCCGAAGACCGTGCGCGCCTGGTTCAAGGACCCCCACGGCAACCTCAGCGCCGCCGCCGCGGACACGGTGACCTTCGACCGCGTCGACCCCGAGGACGGCGAGCCGACCGCCGAGGTGGACGGAGAGGACGTCGTTTTGACCTGGAGCGGCTACGAGGACGCCCTGTCCGGCGTGGTCGGCTACGTCGTGGTCCGCGCCGATGACGTGGCGCCCCCCACCTGCGCCGAGGGCGAAGAGGTCGCCCGCACGGCCGACACCACCGCGCGGATCAGCGGCCTGCGGCTGATCCGCCACGGGCTGCGGGTCTGCGCCATCGACGCGGCCGGCAACGTGTCGGACGGCGAGCCGGTGCGGGTCAGCCTGCGCCCGCCGGTCGTGCCGCCGGTCATCACCCGCTTCAGCGCGGCGCGGACCGCCTGCGACGCGGCGCCGACGGCCGCGCTGGCCGCCACCGGCGACGCCGAGATCACCCGCATGTGCCTGAGCGAAGATCCGCTGGGCTGCGACTACTGGCCCCCCTTCTCGGCGACCCCCGACCTCGATCTGTCGGCCGGCCTCGGGGTCAAGCGGGTCTACGCCTGGGTGCGCGACGCCGACGGGGTCGAGAGCGAGGCCCCGGTCAGCCTCGACATCGAGCGCATCACCTGCGCCGGCGAGCTCGAGCTCTCGCGCACCGACCTGCACCTCGGCCCGGTCTGCGCCGGCGAAGAGGCCGAGCTGGTGCTGCGCAACGCCGGCAACATCCCGCTCACCGTCACGCGGATCGCCAGCACCTCGCCCGAATTCAGCCCCGACCTGAGCCCGCCCCTGCCCTGGGTCATCGCGCCCGAGGACGCCGCCGCCCTGACCCTCGCGGTGGGCCCCGGCGAGGGCGAGCTGATCATCGAGACCGACGCGCCGGGCGCCCGCCGGGTGGTCGTGCCGATGTCGGCCAGCGTCGACCTGCCGCCCAGCGTCCGGTTCACCGCGCCGGCCGACGCGGCGATCCTGACCGCCGGATCGACCACCACGATCAGCGCGGTGGCCACCGACGCCGAAGAGGACCCGCGCAGCCTGCGGGTCGTGGTCGAGAGCGACGTCGACGGCGCGCTGTGGGAGGGGGCGCCCGACGGCGCCGGCCTGGCCAGCCTGCGCTGGGTCGGCCCCTACCAGACCGCCGGAGATCACGCGCTGGAGGCCACGGTCACCGACCGCTGCGGCCAGACCGCCACCGCCGAGCTGGGCGTCTGCCAAGACGCGGGCTTCACCGCCGAGAACCTCGATCTGACCAGCTGGCGCTTCAACGGCAGCGCGCGCTGGGACGCGGCCAACCGCTGGGTCGAGCTGACCGCCGCCATCAACAACCAGGGCGGCACCGCCTTTCAGACCGCGACCACCGTCGACAGCGGCGACATCGACATCTCGTTCAGCTTCTACATGAGCGGCGGCACGGGCGCCGACGGCATCTCGGTCACCGCGCTGGACTTCTCGCGCATGACCACCTTCGTCGGCGTCTATGGCGGCGGGCTCGGCTACATGAACCTGCCGGGCTGGTCGGTCGAGGTCGACAACTGGCACAACGGCGGCTGGGACCCGACGACCGAGGACCACGTCTCGGTGCACATCGACGGGGCGGCCGGCCGCCCGGTGGTCTGGCGCGCGCTGCCCGACATGGAGGACGGCCGCTGGCACACGATGCGGGTGCGGGCGCTCGGCAACCGCTTCACCGTGGTCATCGACGGCACGACCTACATCAACCAAGACATCGCCGGGCTGACCAATTTCCCGGCCTACATCGGGTTCACCGCCGCCACCGGCGGCGCCACCCAGAACCACCTGATCGACAGCCTCGAGGTGCGCGGCACGGCCTGCGACTGAGGCGGGCGCCCCTCAGCCGCCGGCCGGCCCCGTGCCCAGGCAGAGCGGGCTGAGGCTGGCCACCCGGTCAAAGGGCAGGTTCTTCTGCTCGCCGATGTCGGCCAGCGCGCTGCCATCGGCCTGCACCGCGAAGCGAAACGAGAAGGGAGGGCGGGTCGGCGCGGCCATCTGGCGCGCCTCGACCTGCTCGCCGACCCGCGACGCCGCGTAGGGCAGGCGGAAGTCGGGGGCCTCGAGCGCGTCGCAGGCGGTCTCGCCGGCGAACAGCAGGCCGTTGGGGCAGAAGATCAGGCAGAGGCGCTCTGCGGGGAAGCCCGGCCCGCTGCCGTACCATGCCCCGACGTGCGCCACCGCCGGATCGACGACCGGCAGCGGCGTCTGGCGCGGGCAGCCGGCCAGCAGCAAGGCCAGGCCGAGCGCCCGGGCCCGCACTCAGGCCCCCGCGGGCGGGTAGCCGCGCCCGAGGTGCACGCAGCGCAGCGGCTGGGTGGCGTGCAGCACGGTGAGGCGGCGCAGCAGGTCGTCGACCGCGCCCAGCGCGGCCCGGCCGCAGTCGACCGAGAAGCGCACCCCGGCGGGGCCGACCTCAAGGTCGCTGATCTCGTGCAGGCGGCCCGCGTCGTGGCTGCCGAAGGCCCCGTCGAAGCCCGCGGTGTACCAGTCGCCCACCACCGCGTCGATCGCCCGGGCGGCGCGCTCGGGATCACCGTGGGGCACGACGACCACGGTCAGATCGTTCCAGGGCACCTGGCTGCAGATCGAGACGACGAAGGGCCAGTCGCCGGCCGGCCAGGTCATCACCACCGGGGCCTGGGCCACCGCCGGGTAGTCGGCGAGGGCCACGACCATCGGCTGGTCGGCGATGCGGCCGGGCTGGCCGCTCTGGGGGTTGACCAGATCGACGCGCACGGCGGCGTAGGGCGCGGCCCCCTCGGGGATGATCGGCACCACCTTGCCGTCGTCGTCGCGCATCATGCGCGCCGCCTCGGCGATCCAGCCCTCTTTGCCCATCTTCTCGGCGTAGTGGTCGAACATCTCGACGTAGGACCCGCGGTGGGCGGCCAAGAACTCTTTGGGGTGGATGTCGTCGCGCACAAAGCGCCGGACCTCGTCGACGAACAGCTCGGCCGCCTGCAAAAACGGCGGCTCGTCGGCCTTGTCTTCGATGTAGGCGTCGAGCGCCTGCAGCCCCTCGGGGACCCGGCCCCAGGCCAGCAGCACGTGGCCGCGGCCCTGGCGGGCGCGGGGCTGCTCGGGCTCATGCACCAAGATCTCGTCGTAGGCCGCCAGCGCCGCCCCCGGGTCGCCGAGGTCTTCGGCCGCGCTGGCCTCGACCAGCTTGAGCTGCGGCATCATCATCGAGGCCGTCTCGTCGCGCAGGCGCTCGGCCTCGGCGATGCCCTTGCGGGCGGTCTCGAGCGCCTCGCGGGCGTCGCCCATGCGCAGCTCGGTGACCGCCAGGGCGTGCACCAGATCGAGCCGCCCGGGGGCCTTCTGCAAGATCTCGCGGAGCAGCCGCGCGGCCTTGACCGGGTCATCGCCCCGCAGCGCGGCCATCGCCTGCTCTGCCACGCCGTCCACAAAGCCCGCCGCGTCCCGCTGCTCGCCCGCCATCGCCGCTCCCCGCCGCCCCGCCGGGGCGGCCGCTCGGACCCCGCCGCGGGCGCCGCGCACCGCGCGCCGCGCCCACCGCCGCTCAACCTGGCCCTGGCCCCGCCCCGAGGCACTCGGCGTCGGCGGGCCGCTCAGCCGCCGCCTGCTCTGCCGCTGGGTAGGGGCAGTGCCGGCAGCCGGCGCCGCAACAGTAGCCCCGCGCGCGCAGGTAGTGGGCCGTCATCACGAGATCACCGTCCACCGGGTCGACGTAGCTGCTCTGCCGCCGCGCGCTGGCCGCGTCGTGCGCGCGCCAGACCGCGCGCAGCTGCGCCTCGGTCCGCGGCGCCTCTGCCGTGCTGCGCATGTCCACCTCCGCCGCTGGGGCGCGGCTATCGGGGCGGGGCGCCGGGCGCCGCAGCGGCCGGGGGCCGGGGGGCCTCGGCGCTGAGCACGCCCCACAGCGCGTCGACCTCATCGGGGCGCAGCCCGGCGGTGGCCACCGCCACCCAGGCCGGGTGGGCCGGACCGCCGGCCCGCTGCTCGCCGCGCAGCAGGCCCTCGAGGCTGAGCCGGTCGACCGGCCGCCCCGCCTGCCCGCCGAGCGCCGGGGCGGCCGCGCCGTCGAGGCCCGCCCCGCCCGGCGCCCGGGCGTCGATGGCCAGCGGGTCGGGCTGGCCGGGCGCCGGCTGGGCCAGCGCGAGGTCGACCGCCGCGCCGGGCGGGCGGTGGGGCCCGTGGCAGCCCGCGCACATGGCCGCGAAGAGGTAGCGGCCCTGCGCCTCGGCCCCCGAGGGCGGCACCAGCGGCGGGCTCGGCTCGCGGGCGCGGCGGGCCGCGCTGCCCTGGGCGGGCCGGGCGGCCTGGGCCGGCGGGCCGGCCGGCGGCGGCGCGTGGCGCTGGGGCCAGCGCTCAATGGCCGCCAGCGCGGCGCTCAGATCGCTGAGCGCCAGCGCGGCGTGCTGGTCGCAGGGCATCGCCACCAGCAGCGCGCCGTCGGGGGCCACGCAGTCGCGCACCGCCCGGGCCCGATCCGCCAGCGCCCAGGCGGCCGACCGCCCGCCGACCAGATCGGGCGCCGCCGCCCCGCCCAGGCCCGGGCTGGGCCCGCCCCGCAGCGCCGGGCCGTGGCAGCCGGTGCAGCCGCCCAGGGCCTCGGCCACGTGCGCGCCCCGGGCCAGCGCCCGCGGGTCGTCGGCCGGCGGCAGCTCGGGC
>JBJONS010000130.1:0-2671 GCA_046051725.1 Pseudomonadota bacterium
TGCATAGATTAAAAAAACCGAGGAATTACCCCAAGAAAGGATAGCGGTAGTCGGTGGGAGACACCAGGGTTTCCTTGATGGTACGGGGGCTCACCCAGCGAATCAAATTCAGGTACGAACCGGCCTTGTCGTTGGTACCGCTGCCGCGGGCACCGCCGAAGGGCTGTTGGCCCACCACCGCGCCGGTCGGCTTGTCGTTGATGTAGAAGTTGCCGGCCGCTTGGCGCAGACCGCCGATCGCGCTGTGCACGGCGTGCCGATCGGTCGCGAAGACCGCGCCGGTCAGCGCATAGGGGCTGCCCTGGTCAATGACCCGCATGACCTCGTCCCAGGCGCTGTCCTCGTACACAAAGGTCGACAAGATCGGCCCGAAGACCTCTTCGGCCAGCAGGCGGTGGTCCGGCGCGTCGACCTCGACCAGGGTCGGCTCGATGAACCAGCCGGTGGCCCGGTCCCCGCCGCCGCCGCGCAGGGTCCGCGCGCCGACGGTCCCCAGCGCTTGGTAGGCGCGGTGCTTGGTCCAGGCCCGCTCGTCGATCACCGCGCCGATAAAGGTCTGAAAATCGCGCACATCGCCCATGCGCAGCGCGTCCATGTGGCCGGCGAGCTGGTCGCGCAGGCGGGGCCAGAGGCTGCGGGGCACGAACAGCCGGCTCGCCGCCGAGCACTTCTGCCCTTGGTACTCGAAGGCGCCGCGCAGGGCGGCCACCGCCAGCGCGTCGACGTCGGCGCTCGCGTGCGCGAGGATGAAGTCCTTGCCGCCGGTCTCGCCGACGATGCGCGGGAAGCTGCGGTAGCGGGGGAGCTGCGCGGCGATGCGCTGGTAGAGGTGCTGGAAGGTCTCGGTGCTGCCGGTGAAGTGCAGGCCGGCGAGCAGGGGCGAGGCCAGCGCAGGCTCACCGACATCGGCGCCATCGCCGGGCAGGAAGTTGATGACCCCCGGCGGCATGCCGGCCGCCTCGAGCAGCTCCATGCCGACCCAGGCCGAGAGCAGCTGGGTGTTCGAGGGCTTCCACAGCGCGACGTTGCCGAGCAGGGCCGGCGCGGTGGGCAGGTTCAGCGCGATGCTGGTGAAATTGAAGGGGGTGACCGCGAAGACGAAGCCCTCGAGCGGCCGCAGCTCGCTGCGGTTCCAGGTCGCGGCGGCCTCGGCCGGCGGCTGCTGGCTGAGCAGCTCGCGGTAGAAGTGCACGTTGAAGCGCCAGAAGTCGACCAGCTCGCAGGCGGCGTCGATCTCGGCTTGGTGGCAGGTCTTGGCCTGGCCAAGCATCGTCGCGGCGTTCACCCGGTCGCGCCAGGGGCCGGCGAGCATGCTGGCGGCGCGCAAAAAGACGGCGGAGCGCTCCTCCCAGGGCAGGGCGGCCCAGGGCCCGGCGGCGGCCTGGCTGGCGGCGATGGCCTGCTCGACCAGGGCGGGCGTGGCGAGGTGGGCGCGGGCGAGCAGGTGGTTGTGATCACAGGGGTTGCGCACCTCAACCACCCGGCCGGTGAAGTGGCGCACGCCGCCGACCACGCAGGGGATCTCGACCACCACGCCGCTCTGGCGGGCCAGCTCGGCCTGCAGCCGGGCCCGCTCGGGGCTGCCCGGCGCGTGGACCGGGACCGGGTCGTTGACCGGGAGCGGGTTGCGGAAGATGCCGTCTGCGAAGCTCATCTCGACTCCCTGGTGCGGTTCGGGTCGCCAGCCCGGGGCGCGCTGGGGCGGCCCGAGGGGCGGAGGAGCCAGACGTTAGCCTGCGCGGGTGGAGGGGCCCCGCCGTGCTGCTGACGCTCGCAGAGATCGCCGACCAGCTGGGCCGGTCGGACGAGGAGGCCGTGCGGCGGCAGGTGGGCGGCAAGGCGCTCGGGCTCGCGGCCCTGCTGCGGGCCGGCCTGCCGGTGCCCGCGGCGGTCGTGGTGCCGGCGGCGGCGCTGCGGGCGGCGGCCGCGGCTGCGGGCCTCGATCCGCTCGAGGGTGACGCGCTGGAGGGCGCGATCGCGCGGCTCTCGATGCCGCCGGCCCTCGAGGCGGCCCTGGGCGCGCTCGGCCCGGGCCTGGGCCGGCGCCTCGCCGTGCGCTCCTCGGCGACCGACGAGGACGGCGCCCAGCGCAGCCACGCCGGCCAGCTCGAGACCGTGCTCGGGGTGCCGCCGGGCCCGGCGGTGATCGAGGCGGTCCGCCGCTGCTGGGCGAGCGCCCACGCCCCGCGCGCCCGGGCCTACCGCGGCGGCGCCTCGGGTCTGGTGGACGTGGCGGTCGTCATTCAAGAGCTGGTCGAGCCCCGCTGCGCCGGCGTGATGTTCACGATCAACCCGGCCAGCGGCGCCTGGCGCGAGATGACCGTCGAGGCGGCCTGGGGGCTCGGCGAGGCGGTGGTCTCGGGGCAGGTCGTGCCGGAGTGGAGCCGGGTCCACCGTCCGCCCCCGCTGCCCGGGCTGGCCGGGCGCCTGGCCGCCCGCGCCCAGCTGCGCGTGCTGGAGCGCCACCTGCACGCCCAGCCGCGGCTGCTCGCCCTCGGCGCGGCGGGCGTGGAAGAGCAGGCGGTGCCGCCGCAGCGGGTCGACGCCGAGAAGCTCGACGAGAACACCCTCCTGCGGCTGTGTCGGCTCGGGCTCGCCGCTGAGCGCGCCCGCGGCGGCCCCCAAGACGTCGAGTGGGCCCAGCGCGAGGACGGCGCGCTGGTGCTGCTGC
>JBJONS010000131.1:0-5048 GCA_046051725.1 Pseudomonadota bacterium
GGCATGCAGGGCTTGCCGGCGTCGTCGACGCAGCCCGCGGGGCGCTGCACGCCGAGCATGTAGTAGCCCATCAGCGCGGCGCTGTAGGTGACGCTCTGCAGGCCCGCGTCGGCGCCGGTCAGCGGGAAGGGCAGGGAGCCGGCGAGGGCCGACGGGTCGACCGTGGGGCTGACCGAGGGCCCGTACGCGGCCGGGCCGAAGTCGGGCCCCGCGCAGGCGCCGGCGCGCTTGCCTTTGGGTGGCGCTGCGCCGGTGGGAGGGGTCTGGTCAGATCCGCAGGACAGCAGCCCGAGGCCCAGGACCAACGCGGTGATGGGTCGGGTCAGCGCCAAATCACACCTCCAGGATATCCGACGACCGCCTCAGGATCCTGGGCGTGGTGCAGGCTGTTGCTGCGGCTCTGCCAGCCAAACGCCGGCTTGCCCAGCGCCGCCAGCGCGGTCATGCCCACCGCGACGGGCACCTCGCCGCAGATGCTCACCCGCTGCTTGGTGACGTAGCTGCGCAGGCCGTCGACGTCGTAGGAGGTGATGAGCCGCATCAGCTCGGTGTCTTGCTCGTCGCTCTGGGCCAGGGGCACGTAGTGGACGAGGTCGGTGGTCAGCACCAGCGTGGTCGGGGTGCCCTCGGCCTCGAGCTCGCGGAGGAAGGCGGCGAGGCCCTCGCCCAGGCGCTGGACCTCGGCGGCCGGCAGGGGGAAGTGCTGCTTCTCGCTGTCGCGGATCGAGATGAGCACCATGCGCGCGTCGGGGCGCTTGCGCTGCAGAAACGGCATCTGCAGCTCCATCTCGTGGTGCGAGAAGGCGCCGCGGTCGGGCACGAGCTGCGGCATGTGCGCCCGCGCCCGCGCGGTCAGGGCCGCGTCGACCTGCAGCGCGTGGCCCGGCACCATCCAGGGGCCTTCGGTCCAGATGGCGAGCCGCTCACCCTCTTTGAAGTGGTTCGGCGCGAGGATGATGACCACCGGCGCCACCTCGGCGCGGGCCCACACCTCGGCGGCGGCCCGCCCGCTGTACTTGAGGCCCCCGTGCGGCGTGAGCAGCACCCGCGCCTGCCCGCCCGGTGTGGCGTCGGTCGACGCGAGCAGCGCGTCGATCTGGGCGTCGAGCGCGGTCGGGGTGCCGGCGTACCAGCTGCCGGCCCGGCCCGGCGCGCGGGCGTTGAGGCCGCCAGGCGGGGTCGGGTGGCCGGCTTCGACGGCGTAGGGCACCTCTTTGGCGGCGCGCTTCGCACCGCCGTTCGGGCGCAGGTCCCCGCAGCCCCCGATCAGCAGCCCGGCGAGGGCGGCGAGGGCGCGGCGGGGCGGAGGGCGGCGGTCGGGCATGGGGGCTCCTGGCGGCGGGCACGTAGCACGCTACATGCGCCGGCCCGCGCGGCAGGAGCCCCGTGCCCACGCCCCTCATCGACCCCCTCGTCTCGGTCGTCGTGCCGGTCTTCAACGAAGAGGCGACGCTCCGCGCGCTCATCGGCCGGGTCGCGGCCCAGCCCTGGCGCAAAGAGATCATCGTGGTCGACGATGGCTCGACCGATGGGTCGGCCGCCATCATGGCCGCGCTGGCCGACGAGCTCCCCGGGCTGCGGGCCCTGCGCACGCCCCAGAACCAGGGCAAGGGCGCCGCGCTGCGGGCGGGCTTCGCGGCGGCACAGGGCGAGCTCATCGCCATCCAGGACGCCGATCTCGAGTACGACCCCGCCGACCTCGGCCTGCTGCTCGGGCCGCTCTGCGATGGCCGGGCCGACGTCTGCTACGGCAGCCGCTTCCTCGGCGGGCCGCACCGGGTGCTCAACTTCCACCACTATGTGGCGAACCGCGGCCTGACCCTGCTCAACAACGTGTTCACCAACCTGAACCTGACCGACATGGAGACCTGCTACAAGGTCTTCCGGCGCGAGATCCTCGACCAGATCACCCTGCGCGAGGACCGCTTCGGTTTTGAGCCCGAGTTCACCGCCGAGGTCGCCGCCGCCGGCTTCAAGGTCTACGAGGTGCCGATCAGCTACTCGGGGCGCGACTACGACGAGGGCAAGAAGATCGGCTGGCGCGACGGCGTGCGCGCGCTGCGGGTCATCCTCGCGTCGGGCGCCCGCACCCGGCTGCTGCCCCGCGCCCGCCGCAGCCTCGGGCGGGGCTGAGCCGTGCCTGGGCCGTCGCGGGCCGATCTGGGCTGGGTCGCGCTGCTGTTCGCCGTCGCGCTGCTGCTGCAGGGCCTGCAGTCCCAGAATTACTTCGACGGCGACACCGGCTACCACATCGCGGTGGGCCGCTACACGCTCCAGCACGGGATCTTGCAGGACTTCCCTTGGACGCCGCGGTCCTGGCTCGGCCAGCACTACGCCGACAAAGAGCTGCTCTTGCACCTGCTGCTCGCGCCGCTGAGCCTGCTCGACCAGAACGTCGCCGCGCGCTTGGCCGGCGGCCTGATGGGCGGGGCGGTGCTGACCGCGCTCTATGGCGTGCTGCGCGTCGAAGGCGTCGGGCGCGCCGGGCTGTGGACCCTCTGCCTGCTCGTGCTCTCGGGGGCCTTCACCCACCGCTTCGTGCTCGTGCGCCCGCACCTGATGAGCATCACCCTCGCCATTCTCGTGCTGTGGGCCGCGGCCCGCGGCCGCTGGGCGGCCCTGGCGGTCGGCTGCTTCGTCTTCCCCTTCGCCTACACCGCCTGGCACCTCACCCTGGCGCTGGCGCTCATCGGCGCGGTCGCCGGCCTGCCCATCAGCGGGCGCCGGGCGGCCCTGGCGCTGCCGGTGGCCGGCGGGGCGCTGGGCCTCGGCGTGCTGCTGCACCCCAACTTCCCCAACAACCTCAGCTTCTTCTGGATCCAGAACGTCGAGGTCTTGTTCCAGACCGCCTGGGCCGACCGGCCCGGCTTTGCGCTCGGCGGCGAGTTTCAGCCCTTCTCGCTGCGCGGCGGCCTGCGCTACCTCAGCCTGCCGCTGATCTGCCTCGGGATCGCCGTCGTGGCGCAGCTCCACCGCATGCGGCAGGCTGGCGGCTGGCGCGCAGCCCTGGGGCCCGCGGCCCTCGACCCGGTCGCGGTCGCCGCCACCCTCGCCGGCCTCGGCATGGCGGTGATGACCCTGAAGACCCAGCGCTTCATCGAGTACCTGGCGCCGTTCTCGCTGCTCGCGCTCGCGCTGGTCCAGCGCGGGGCGGGCGGCCCGGCCTGGCTGGCCCGGGCGGCGGCGGGCGACCGTCTCCCGCTCTGGCTGCTGGTCCTCGGCCTCGGCTGGACGCTGGGCGTCGGCAGCCACCCCCTGCGGATGCTTGCTGACCGCTCGGTCATCTACCCGCCGCCCGTCGAAGAGGCAGTGCAGCAGCTCATCCCGACCGGGGCGATGGTCTTTCACTGCGACTGGCTGACGGTGGGGGAGGCCATGCTCGCCCTGCCCGACCGGCGCTTCTTGTTCGCGCTCGACCCGGTGCTGTTCTGGCGCGGAGATCCGGCGGCCTACCAGCTCTGGTACGACCTGCTGCACGCCAAGGTCGAGGCGCCCGCCGCCCAGCTCCGCGCGGTCATCGGCGCCGACTACGTCCTCTGCGACGCGCGCCCCGCCTGGGACACGCTGCGCACCAACCTCGCCGCCGACCCGGGCCTCGCCGGTCCGGTGGAGGTGGGCCCGCTGCAGCTGTGGAAGGTGCTGCCCGCGGCGGAGGGATCGGGGCCCGGCGGCTGATCGGCGGCGGGGCGCGGGGTGTAGGCTGCGGCGACCCTCCTTGGAGCCCCCCATGCGCGCCCGCACCCCCGCCTCCCTCTGCGCCGCCGCGCTGCTCCTCCCGGGCACCGGCTGGGCCGCGACCCTGACCGTCGGGGGCTCTGGCGGCTACACCTCGGTGCAGGCGGCGATCAACGCCGCGAGCTCGGGCGACGTGATCAGCGTGCGTGCGGGCACCTTCACCGGGGCCATCGACACCCGGGGCAAGGCGCTGACCATCCGGGGGGCCGGCAGCGCCAGCACCACCCTGCGGGCGAGCACAGCCGGCAGCACGCTGATCACGATCAGCCGCGGCGAGCGGGTGACGATCAGCGATCTGGGCCTGACCGGGGCCGGTCAGGGCATCGAGGTCCGCGGCAGCACGCTGACGGCCACCGACCTGCTGGTCACCGGCATGAGCGGCGGCGGCGCGGGCGCCGGGGTCGAGCTGAGCGACGGGGCCACCGCCACGCTCACCCGGGTCGAGCTGCGCGGCAACGCGGCCGGCACCGGCTGGGATGGCGGGGCCGTCTTCGTCGAGGACAGCGCGCTGACCGTCATCGACGGCCTGTGGACCGGCAACCGCGGCGACAGCGGGGGCGCCCTGTTCGCCCAGCGGGCCACGCTCAGCCTCGACGGCCTGCTGGTCGAGGACAACGCCGCCGCCGACCAAGGCGGGGGCATCTACATCGGCGACGGCAGCGTGCTGGTCGCGGTTGACACCACCCTGCGCGCCAACCTCGCCGACGGGCGCGGCGGGGGCCTCTCGGCCGCCGACAGCGACGTCGACTGGACCGGCGGGGCCTGGGAAGCCAACGAGAGCGGCGCGGCGGGCGGCGGGGCCGCGCTGCGGGGGGCGGCGACGTCGGGCGCCACCCTGGCCCTGACCATCGCCGGCAACCAAGCGGCGGGCGACGGCGGCGGGCTCTACGCCACCGACCTGGCCCTCGGCCTCAGCGACGCCGAGCTGCTCGAGAACACCGCCGGCGCGCGCGGCGGCGGGCTGTGGACCCTCGACGCGGCCTTGACCCTCACCCGGGTCGCCCTGCGCGACAACAGCGCCGCGGACGGCGGCGGCGGGGCCCGCCTGACCCGCAGCGCCGGCGGCGCCGCGGCGCTCGCTGTGGATCTTGAGCTGCAGGGCAACATTGCGGCCGAGGGCGGGGGCATCGACGCCGCGGTGCCCCTGACGGTGCGCGGTCTGCGCGGGGGCGACAACGTCGCGCTCAGCGGCGAAGGCGGCGCGATCCGGGCCGAGAGCAACCTCGTGGTGGTGCGGGCCGACCTCAGCGGAGACCGCGCGGCGAGCCTCGGCGGCGCCTTGGCCGTGCTGACGGGCAACCTCACGCTGTCGG
>JBJONS010000132.1:0-14047 GCA_046051725.1 Pseudomonadota bacterium
GATCGACGGGCCGACCCCCGGCGAGAGCAACCCGAGCCGCTGAGCCAAGGCTCCCCAAGGCCCGCCTCGTGGGGCGACGGCCTCGCCGCATCACAAGCAGCCGAGGCCTTCGCGGCGCACACCGGCGCCCAGGCCCCAGCCCAGGCTCCGTCCCGGCCCCAGCCCAGGCCCCAGCCCCAAAAGCCCGGGCCTTCGCGGCGCACACGGGCGCCCAGCCCCAAGCCCAGGCTCCGGCCCGGCCCCAGCCCAGGCCCCAGCCCCAAAAGCCCAGGCCTTCGCGGCGACTGATTCATCGCCGCGCAAAGCAGCGGGTCGCGCCGCCCCCGGGGGGTTTCCAAAGGGGGGCCGTTGCGCGCCGCTGCGCGGCGCATCGCCGCGCAACGGCGGCGCGCGGCCCCCCCTTGGCGCGGGATGCAAGGGGCCGCGCAGGCCCCGTGCCCCCGGGGGTCTGGGGGCGGGGCCCGCCCCCAGCATCCGCGGCGAAACCACGCCCAACGGCGCGCAAAGCCCACCGGCGCGCAAAGCCCCCAGCATCAGCGCCGCAAAGCCCAGCGCCGCAAAGCCCAGCGCCGCAAAGCCCAGCGCCGCGAAAAGCCGCAGCAGCGCCAGCACAAGAAGGCGCCAGCCAAAAAAGGAGACGCCCGGACGGGGTTACCGGCCGGGCGTCTGGGCGGTGAGGGCGGGGGTTACCTGCCGGACCGTCTCTGCGTCTCCGCAGACCATTTAGCACAGACCGTGCCAACCCCACCCCACAAACCAACACACCCCACCTGACGTCATCTTCAGCGACAACCGCCCCCAGAGACCCCGCCGCGGAGCGCCCAGCGCCGCCAATCCGGGCGCCCATGTCGCGGTCGGGCATAACAAGCGTTCGATCACCCGCGTGGAACGTCCGCCGCTGGCTCCACGCCCGCCCAGGCGTGGATCAGGTCGGCGGCCGCCCAGGGCCGCTCTTCGACGTGAAGGTGCTGCCCGCCGGCGATCCGATGATGGAGCGCCCGCCCCAAGGCCGCGCGGGCCGCGTCGGCCACCGCCGGCGGGTAGAGCGGGTCTTCATCGCCCCACAGCAGCAGAACGGGCGTTCGAGGAAGCGCCGGAACAGCCTCAACCACGGCGCCCTCAGCGAGGGCCGCCGCGAGGGCCGCCGCCGAAGCGCCCGCCCCGAGCCAGCGAGAGGTCACCGCGACAACCCTGTCACGCTCCATCACGTAGGGGTTCACCACCGCCCGCCGCAGCCCCAGCGACGACCAGAGGTAGCGCTGCAGCAGCGCCGGCCGGCACAGCAGGCGGCCGAGCCCCGGGCGCGCGCAGGCGGCCCCCAGCGCCCGGCTGACCGGGTCGACCGCGCCCGCGGCGCCGTTGCACAGCACCAGGCCGGGCAGCGGCGCGCCGGCGGCCTCGGCGGCGGCGGCGGCCCGCAGCGCGAAGCGCAGGGCCGCGCCGTGGGCGACCAGCAGCTCGTCGGGCCCGAGCGCCGCCCGCAGGCCAGACGCCCAGGCCGCCGGCGGCCCGCCGTCGGCCCCGAGCTCGACGATCCGCACCGCCCAGCCGCGCTGCTCGAGGCGCCGCGCCGCGTGCGCCCACAGCGCGCCGTCGAAGGGCGGGCCGGCGACCAGCGCCGCCCGGTTCAGCGTGCGCGTTGGCCGCGGCCCCGCGGCGATGACGTCCTGGCCTTGATCTGCGCCCATGCCCACCCTGTGGGGGCAGCGCTGCCGCCCCGGCACCGCGGGCTAACCCGGGCCTCTCGGGGGGCCGGGCCGCGGCGCGCCATCGGCCGCGCACGGCCAGCCTCGGCGCGGGGGCGCCCGCCGCCGCCTCGCGCGCGCCAGGCGGGCGGGCCGGCGGCGCGCAGCGCCGGTCGCGCAGCGACCGAGGGCACCGCCCGAGCCAGGCCGGACCGCCGCCGCCCGCAGGGCGGGGCGCCCCGGGGCCGCCCGCTCAGCTCGGGTTGGGGCCGCCGGGGGTCGAGCCGTCGACGATCGCCCAGTCGCCGCCATCGGGCAGGCGGCTGAAGGTCTGGTCGACGCCCAGGGCCGGCACGCTGACCTCTTCGTAGACCGTCGCCGACGCGTCGAGCAGGGTGACGATCTCGCCGTCTTTCTTGAGCTTGAAGGTGGCGTGCAGACCAGGCTCAGACCCGAGCCCGTCGTCGGCCCAGACCACGAGGTAGTCGCCCGCCTCGACCACGGTCCCGCTGGGGAAGGGGAAGGGCGCCAGGCCGGCGGCGTAGCCGTCGGTGATCGACCAGCCCGAGAGGTCTTGGGCGCTGTCGAGGCCGTTGTGGATCTCGATGAACTCGCTGATGCTGTCGGAGTCGGACAAGAACTCGTTGAGCACCAGCGCGGGCTCGATGTCCGCGTCGGCGTCCGCGTCGGCGTCGGCGTCGGCGTCGGTGTCGGCGTCCGACTCTTCGGCGCTCGTGTCGGTCGACTCGCCCTTGCCCCCGCAGCCCGGCAGCGCGGTGGTCGCCCAGAGCAGCGTTCCCAGGGCCAAAGTGGGGCAAGCGGGGCGGAGGACGGAGCGGACGGACATGGGGGCCTCGGCGAAGGGGTCAGGCGCGCGCAGGGGCGCGGAGCCGGGCGAGGCTACAGCGCGGCCCGCCCACCGTCGACACGCCCACGTCACATCGACCCGGACGGGACAGCCGGGCGCGGCGGCCGAGGCCGGCCCGGGCGCCGAGGGCCGCCGCGCGCTCAACGCGCGACCTGCAGCCGCAGCACGGTCTTTCCGACGCCGATGGTGTCGCCGGCCCGCACGCCGGCCACCGAGACGCGCCGGCCGTTGTGGTAGGTGCCGTTCGTGCTGCCAAGGTCGCGCAGGAAGATCATCTCGCGGCCAAAGACCTCGATGACCGCGTGCCGGCGGCTGACCTCGGTGTCGTTGAGCGGCACCTCGCCGGTCTTGCGCCCGATGGTCACGTTGCCGCGCTGGAAGCGGAAGACCTTGCCGACATCGGCGGCGCCCGCGACCACCTCGACCGTGGCCTGCAGGCCCGGCGGCAGCCGCAGGTCTTGATCGATGACGTCGACGGCGCTGCCGGTGCGCTCGGGGCTGCCGCGGACCTCGACCAGCTCTTCGTCGAGCAGCCAGGCGAGCTCCATCGTGGCGCGCTCGGGCGGCGCCGGCTCGTCGTCGGCGCCGACGAAGAGCACGAGGCGCGACTGCCCGATGCTGATCTCGGCGCCGGCCTTGAGCACCACCTCGCGCACCAAGCGCCCGTCGACCATCGTGCCGTTGGTGCTGCCGAGGTCTTGGAGCACCCAGCCATCGTCGCGGGGCACGAGCTGGGCGTGGGTGCTGCTGACCAGCGGGTCGTCGAGCAGCAGATCGCCCCGCTTGCGGCCGATGATCAGCGGCTCGTTGGGGTTCAGCGCGACGTTCAGCCCCTGGTGCGAGCCGCTCACGACCTTGAGAAAGGCGCCTGCCACGTCGACCTCAGGCCGTGTGGCGGGCCCGGCTCGGCCCGCCCTCGGCCTGGGCCGCCGGCGCCGCCCCCAGGTGGAAGCGGTGGTAGCGCCCCGGCAAGCTGCGCCCGAGCCGTTCGGCGAGGAAGACCCCCGCGCCGGCCAGCGCGTCGATGTCGACGCCGGTCTGCACGCCCATCGCCGAGAAGAGGTGCACAAGGTCGTCGGACGCGGCGTTGCCCGAGGCGCCCGGCGCGTAGGGGCAGCCGCCGACGCCGGCCACGCTGCCGTCGAAGGTGCGGACCCCGGCCTGCCAGCCGGCGAGCACGTTGGCCAGCGCGGTGCCCTTGGTGTCGTGCATGTGCAGGCCGATGCGCTCGAGCGGCACGCCCGCGCCGCGCAGCCCCTCGATGATGGCGAAGACCTGGGCCGGGTTGCCCATGCCGGTGGTGTCGCCCAGCGCCAGCTCGTCGGCGCCGGCCTCGAGCAGATCGACGCAGAGGCCGACGCTCTCGGCGAGCGGCACATCGCCCTCGTAGGGGCAGCCGAAGACCGTCGAGAGGTAGGCGCGCACCCGCATGTCTTCGGCCTTGGCCGTGGCGATGACCTCGCGCAAGCCGGCGAGGCTCTCGCGGCGGGTGCGGTTGAGGTTCTTCTTGTTGTGGGTCTCGCTGGCGCTCATCACGGTGGCGACGCAGCGCACGTCGCTCTCGACCGCGCGCTCGAGGCCGCGCACGTTGGGCACCAGCGCCCAGAAGCGCACGCCCTCGCGGCGGGGCAGGCGGGCGAGGACCTCGGCGGCGTCGGCGAGCTGGGGGATCCAGGCCGCGCGCACGAAGCTCGTGACCTCGATGTCGGTCAGGCCCGCCGCGACGAGGCGCTCGATCAGCTCGACCTTGTCGTCGGTCGAGACGACCTGCGCCTCGTTTTGCAGGCCGTCGCGGGGGGCGACCTCGTAGATGCGCACCGCCGTCTGCTCGGCGCCGACCGCCGGCAGGCGGGGCCCCGGGTGGACCATCGGGTCGTAGGCCATGCACACCTCCGCGGGGAGCTTAACACCGGCGGGGCGCGGCGGGTCCCCTCCCCTCCCCTCCGCGGCCCGGCCCCGCTCAGCGGAACCGAATCGACGGCATCGACGCCGCCATCGGCACCGGCGCTTGGCTCACCAGCGACGCGGCCACCGCGTCGGCGGACGAGGCGCCGAGGCTGTTGATCCAGCCGCCCGCGGCGAGCTTGCCGTTGACCGACCAGCCGCGCACGGCCGCGCTCGCGCCGGCCACCTCGGCGGTCTCGAGATCGGCCATCAGGCTCGTGCGGATCACGCAGGCCGAGCAGGCGGCCGTGTCGGGCAGCTGCACCGTGCGGGCGCCAAAGGGGCTGGTGGAGATCCCGCTGCCATCCAGCGCGACGAGCTGGCCGCCGGCGTCGAGCGTCACGACCCGCAGGCCAAAGGGGCTGGTCGAGATGCCGCTGCCGTCGAGCCGGCTGAGGCGGGCGTTGACCGTGGCCGGCGTCCCGAGCCCCGCGACCCGGTCGAGGGCCGGCGGCGTGAGGATGAGGCCGAAGGGGCTGGTCGAGATGCCCGTGCCGGAGTTGCTGAGGGTGTAGCTGGCCCGGATCCGCACCCCGCCGGTGGTCTCGTTGGCCCACTCGTAGGCCAGCAGCGCGTCTCCGCGGCCGCTGGCGTGCAGGGCCGCGTAGATGGCCTGCAGGTCGTCATCCACAAACAGGACCGCCCGGGCCGGCACCGCGAATCCGGCCGGGTCGACCACCCGCGCCACCTGGACGGTCCAGGACTGCGCCGCGGTGCTGCTGCTCGCCACCGCCGGGCCCTGGGCGACGCAGCGCCCCTGGGCGTCGGTGGTGCAGGCGAAGCCGCCGCCGGTGGCGCCGGTGAAGGCGCCGACGACCTTGACCCCGGGCACCCCGGCGCCGCTCTCGTCGAGCACGCTCAGCTCGGCGCGCGGGCGCACCGTGCCGTCGCCCATGTCTTGCAGCAGCGGCAGCATCGCGACCTGGAAGTGCGCCCAGTAGTCGTGCCCGCTCCACGGGGCCCCCCAGGCCTGGTCCGAGGTCCGCGTGAGATCGACCACTCCTGCACCGTTCCCGTCGGCCCACTGCGCGCTGCTGATCGGGACGGCCCCCCGGTGCAGGGCGTAGCGGGCCAGCTCGGGCTCGAGGCCCTGGGCGACGAGGTTGGCGACCGCGCCGGTGACCACCGCGGCGGCCTGGCTCGTGCCCGCCATCCACCACCAGCCGGTGGAGCCGGCGTCCTTCACGCCGATCGACGCGGCGAGGATGCCGTCGACGTAGCCGTTGCGATCGACGTCGCGGTCGAGGCAGCCGCCCGGCGCGACCACGTCGATCTGGGGCCCGTAGTTGCTGTAGGGCGCGCGCTCCCAGGCGCCGCCCGCGGTGCGGCAGACCGAGCCCACCGCGATGACCTCGGGGTGGGCCGCCGGCCAGCCGACCTCGGGCAGGCCGTTGTTGCCCGCCGCCGCGATCATCGGCTTGCCCGCGTCGGCCACCGCGTCGATGGCCCACCGCAGGTCGTCGCTGGGCACAAAACCCGGCGCGAAGGTGAGGCTCAGGTTCACCACGTCGATGTCGTCGTCCTCGATGGCCCACAGGGCTTGGACCAGCGCCCACTCTGAGCCCCGGTTGTTGGCGTCGAGCACGCGGTAGCTGAGGATCCGCACCCCCGGAGCGACGCCGAGCACCTCGTTGTCGTAGCTGGCGATGGTGCTGGCGATGTGCGTGCCGTGCTGGTTGCCGTCAAAGGCGCAGCGGTCGTTGTCGACGAAGTCCCAGGCCGAGTCGCCGCGCACGCCGCCGATGATCCGGGGCGGGGTGCAGCCCGAGTTGTGCAGGGCCACCCCGCTGTCGACCACCGCGACGTGGACCTCGCGGCTGTCGCCGAGCTCACCCCAGGCCCGGACCTCGGCGCGGTGGGTCTGCAGGCCCGCGTAGGCGTGGCCCGCGCCATAGATGACGCCGTTGAGATCGGCGGCCAGCACGCGCGGATCATCGCTGAGCTGGGCCAGCAGCGCCCCCTCGTCGGCCCCGGCGCGCCCGAGCAGGTGCAGCCCGCCCCGCATCGGCCGGCCGCGCACCTCGAGGCCGTGCTCGGCCGCGAAGGCGTCGACGTCCACGCCGGGGGCGAAGCTGAGCATCAGCTCGCCCGGCACGGTGCGATCAGCGACGACCGGGGGGGCCTCGACCCCGCTGCCGGGCTCCGGGGCGTCGGGGCCCCCCGTCCGCGTGGTCACCGGGCGGGCGGCCCGCGCGACGAGCCGGGCCTGCTCTTGCCGCTGCTCGCCGTCATTGAGCGCCAACAAGGCGATCGTGGAGCAGCACAGCGCGAAGAGGAGGGCGCCGCGGCGCTCGGCGATCGTGGGGGAGGGACGCTGATCGGGTGCAGGCACGGTGCGCGCTCCAGCTCGGGGGCGAGGGCCGCCGCCGACCCTCCCCCGATGGGACGGATCGGGCGGGGCGGGGCTCAAGCGGCGGCCGGAGCATCGAGGCGGAAATTTCGGGGAGGCCCGCGCGCCCTGGCCTCGTCCGGAGGCTCCACACGCGACGAACGGGCGCGACGGGGATCCTCCCGCCGCGCCCGCGCCCGCCCCGCCCGGCGCGACGGGATCGCCCCGCCGCGCCGCGCGCGCTCCCTCAGCGGTGCTCGATCGGCGGCATCGAGGCCGCCACCGGCACCGGGCTCTGCGCCGCCAGCGACGACGCGACCACGTCGGCGGCCCCGGCGCCCACGCTGTTGATCCAGCCGCCGCCTTCGAGCTTGTCGGTGACCGACCAGCTCTGGACCGTGGCGCTCGCCCCGGTGACCATACCCGTCTCGAGGCTGGTCATCAAGCTCGAGGGGACGACGCAGGCCGGACAGCGCGCGGTGTCGGGCAGCAGCACGCTGCGGGCGCCAAAGGGGCTGGTGGAGATCCCGCTGCCCTCGAGCGCGACGAGCTGCCCGCCCGCCGGGAGCGTGACGATGCGCACGCCAAAGGGGCTGGTCGAGATGCCCGTGCCGCTCAAGGTGCTCAGCGCCACCTGGAGGGTGCTGCTGCCGCCGACCACGCCGAGCCCGCCCAGCGCCGGCGGGGTGAGGATGATCCCAAACGGGCTGGTCGAGATGCCGGTCCCCGCGTTGCTCAACGTGGTGCTGGCCTTGGTCCGCACCCCGCCTGCCGCCCGGTCGAACCACTCAAAAGCGAGCAGCGCGTCGCCCCAGCCGCGGGCCTGCAGGGCCGCGTACATGGCCTGCAGGTCGTCATCCACGAACAGGACCGCCTGGGCCGGCGTGGCGAAGCCCGCCGGGTCGACCACCCGCCCGACCTGGACGGTCCAGGCCTGGGCGGCGGTGGCCGAGGCCGCGACCGCCGGCCCGCGGGCGGTGCAGCGGCCTTGGCTGTCGGTCAGGCAGGCGAAGCCCGCCTGCGTCGTGCCAGTGAAGGAGCCCACCACCCGGACCCCGGCCACCGGGGCGCCGCTGGCGTCGAGCACGCTGAGATCGGCGCGCGGACGCACGGTGCGGTCGAGCATGTCCTGCAGCAGCGGCAGCATGGCCACGTACAGGGGGCGGGTGTAGGCGTGGCCGCTGGTCGGCGCCGCCCAGGCCTCAGACACGGTCCCGGGCACATCGACCACGCCCGCGCCGCTCCCGACGGTCCAGCTCGTCCGGCCCAGGCTGGCCGCCCCGCGGTGCAGGGCGTAGCGCGCCGCCTCGGCGTCGAGGCCCTCGGCCAGCGCGGTCGCGACCGCGCCGCTGACCACCGCCGCGGCCTGGCTGGTGCCCGACATCCACCACCAGCCGGCCTGGGTGGGGGTCTTCGCGCCGATGGTCGCGGCGAGGACGCCGTCGACGTAGCCATTGCCGTCGACGTCGCGGTCGAGGCAGCCGCCCGGCGCCATCACGTCGATCTGCGGGCCGTGGTTGCTGTAGGGCGCCCGCACCCAGCCGCCGTTGGCCGTGCGGCAGACCGAGCCCACCGCGATGACCGCGGGGTGGGCCGCCGGCCAGCCGACCTCGGGCAGACCGTTGTTGCCCGCCGCGGCGACCATGGGCTTGCCGGCGTCGGCCACGGCGTCGAGCGCCCAGCGCAGGTCGTCGCTCGGCACGAAGCCGGGCGCGAAGGTCAGGCTCATGTTGACCATGTCGACGCGATCGTCGACGGCGACGTCCCACAGCGCCTGCACCAGCGCCCACTCCGAGCCGCGGTTGTCGGCGTCGAGCACGCGGTAGCTGATCACGCGGACGCCGGGAGCGACGCCCAGCACTTCATTGCCGTAGCTGGCGATGGTGCTCGCGATGTGGGTGCCGTGCTGGTTGAGGTCCAGCGCGCAGGCGTCGCCGTCGACGTGGTCGGCGCCCGAGTCGCCGGCGATGCCGCCGATGGAGAGGGGGGGCGCGCAGCCGGGGCTGGCGATCGCCACGCCGCTGTCGATGACCGCGACCCCGACGGTGGCGCTGCCCGGCAGCGGGCCGCCGGCGCGCACCTGCTGCCGGTGGGTCTGCAGGCCGGCGTAGGCGAGGCTGGGGCTGGCCGGGCCGTCGGGGCTGCCCGCCGCCGCCGGCGCGTCGGGGCCGCCCTCCCCGTCGTCGTCGGGCGCGACGTACGCGGACCGCTCGTACACGGCGCCGCCGAGCTCCATCCCGTCGTCATCGCCGCCCGAGAGCGCCTGCGCCCCGACGATGACCCCGTTGAGGTTCGCCGAGAGCACGCGGGGGTCGGCGCCGAGCTGGGCCAGCAGCGCCCCCTCGTCCGCGCCGGTCCGCCCGAGCAGGACCGGACCCGCCCGCCGGGGACGGCCCCGCACCTCGAGGCCATGCTCGGCGGCGAACGCGTCCACGTCGACCCCCGGGCCGAGGTGGAGCATCAGCTCTCCGGGCACGGCGCGGGCGCCCGCGGGCGCGGCGCGCGGGCCTGCCTCGGCGGACGGCGGGTCCTCCGGCGCCGCGGTGCGCGTGTGCACCGACCGGGCGACCGGCGGGTCCAGGCGCGGCGGGGTGTCGCGCTGCTCGTCGTCGCTGAGGGCCAACAGGCAGATCATCGAGCAGCACAGGGCGAACAGCAGCGCGCCCCGGCGCTCGGCGGGGGTGGGCGCGGGCTCTTGATGGTGAGGGTGCACGGGCGCTCGCTCCGGTGGGGGCCGAGGGTCGCCGCAGACCCTCCGCTGCTTGGACGGATCGACGGGCGCGGAGCGCGAGGGCCGCCGGCCCGCGGGGACCCGATTAGGGGCCGCGGGGTCCCCGCGGGCGGCCGCAGGCGGGAGAGGGCCCCGGCGGCGGCGCGCGGGGCAGACCACGGGCAGAGGTGGGCATGCGCGCGATGCGGGTGGGGTGGACGGCGGCGGTGATCGCGCTGGCCTGGGGCTGCGGCCCCCGCGCCGACCAGGTGCCGCCCCGCCCGGCGGCGCGCCCCGACGTCAAGGCGCCGGGCAACCTGCCGGTGCGCACCGCAGAGCAGCTCGCCGAAGAAGACCGCCAGCGCACTGCTTGCATCGACGCCTGCACCGGCGACGACGAAGACCGGGCGGCGTGCGCGCGGTCCTGCCTGCGCGAACACCCCATCGAACAGGTCGAGCTGGCGCCGAGCGCGCCGCCGGCCCCCAGCACGCAGACTCCAAGCACGCAGACTCCAAGCACGCAGATCCCCAGCACAGAGGTCACGCCATGAGCGAGCAAGAAGGGCCGCAGCAGGGCAAGGCCAAGGGCGACGCCAAGGTCATCAAGCTGGTCGCCGAGAACCGGCGCGCCCGCCATGAGTACGAGGTGCTCGACACGCTCGAGGCCGGGCTCGTGCTCTGCGGCAGCGAGGTCAAGTCGCTGCGCAACGGCAAGGGCAACATCGCCGAGGCCTGGATCAAGTTCGTCGACGGCGAGGCCTGGCTCTGCGACGCGCACATCAGCCACTACGTGCACGCCCACCAGTTCAACCACGAGCCCCGCCGCGAGCGCAAGCTGCTGCTGCGCAACGAGCAGATCGAGAAGTGGCAGCGCAAGGTCGCCGAGAAGGGCCACTCGGTGATCGCGCTCAAGCTCTTCTTCTCGGGGCCCTGGTGCAAGGTGCAGATCGGCCTGTCGAAGGGCCGCAAGCTGCACGACAAGCGCGAGGCGATCAAAGAGCGCGAAGACCACCGCGAGGTCCAGCGCAGCCACGCCGGCCGCCGCTAGGGGCCGGCCGGGCGCTTTGCGAGGGCCCCCGGCGCGGCTTAAGTCCGCCAGCCGACGCTCCCGGCGCGCGGGCCGAGGGTGGCCTCGGCGGCCGCCGCCCCCGCGCCGGCGCACCCGCCTTGAGGTCTGTTCGATGAGCTACGGGATCACCGTCAGCGAGGCTGCTCTCGGCCTCTTGTCCCAGGCGGGCGCAGCGTCCGCCTCGACCGGGCTGCTGCAGCCGCTGCTGGCCGCCGCGGGCATGGGCCCCATCGTCGGCGGCATCGTGGCCGGCTGGGTGGTCATCCTCGGCCTGCTGCTCTGGCGCCGCCCGGCCGGCATCGCCGCCGCCGGCGCCGCGGGCCTCGGCGTCTCGCTCTACCTCGGGCGCCAGCACCACCCCTCGGCCGGCAGCAGCATCTGCAGCGTCGACGACGTCTTCAACTGCGACGTGGTGAACCGGTCCGAGTACAGCGAGCTGTTTGGCCTGCCCATCGCCTTGATGGGCGCCGGCTTCTACGCCGCCTGCCTGTTCGTCGGCGTGATGCTGCTGCGCGAGCCGGCCCACCACAAGCGCGGCGCCCACGTCGTGGCCTTCGGCGGCGCGCTGGCGGTGGTCTACTCGCTCTTCTTGGCCTGGGCCTCGAGCCAGCTCGGCTCGTGGTGCTTGTTCTGCATCAGCCTCTACGGCATCAACGCCCTGCTGCTCGCCGGCGGCCTGCTCGCCGCCAAAGACAGCGGCGAGCCCCTGGGCAGCGGCCTCGCGCTGGGCCTGCTCGGCAAAGACGACCGCTCGATCGGCGGGATGCTCGGGGCTGGCGTGCTGGCCGTTGTTCTGAGCATGATGTGGTACCGCAGCCTCGGCGGCGACGCGCCCGGCGCCCGCGGCGACGGCGGCGCCCCGGCCGATCTCAGCGCGCTGATGGCGCCGATGGGCGGGCCGCTCACGCTGGACGGCACCGAGCCGATCGACGGCGATCCCAGCGCCAAGTACACCATCGTCGAGTTCGCCGACTTCGAGTGCCCCCACTGCGGAAAGGTCGCGCCGCAGCTGCACAAGCTCGTGACCGACCACCCCGAGGTGCGGGTGCTGTTCAAGCACTACCCGCTCAGCAACCTCTGCAACGAGGCCATCTCCAACGAGTTCCACAAGGACGCCTGCGGCGCGGCCCGGGCCGCCGAGTGCGCCCGGGTGCAGGGCAAGTTCTGGGAGATGGACCGCGTGATGTTCATGAACCAGCAGTTCCTCGCCGCCGCGGACCTCAAGCTGATCGCGAGCCAGGTGGGCCTCGACCTGCCGGCCTACGAGGCCTGCATGGCCAGCCCCGAGAGCGAGCTGGCGGTCAAGGCCGACGCCCAGCACGGCAACACGGCGGGGGTCAGCGGCACGCCGGCGATGTTCATCTCGGGCCTGTTCGGCCCGGGCGAGTTCGTGTTCGTGCCGGGCGGCCCCGAGGACCTCGACGCGCTGATCCGCGCCCACAAGGCCGGCGCTGCCCTCAAAAAGCCGGCCGGCGCCAACTGAGCGCGGGCAGCCGCCGCGCGCGGGGCCCGACATCCTCCCCACCGCAGGCCCGCCCGCGGGCAGGAGCGTCGCCATGAACGAGTGGAGTGAGCTCGGGGTCATCATCCCCCGCGAGCTGAGCGAAGAGGTCAGCGCGCTGCTCTTCGCGCTGGGCGCCGAGGGCGTGCAAGAGGACTTCCTGCCCGGCGAGCGCCCGCCGCCCCGCCAGCCCTGGGATGAGGGCCCCGAGCCGGAGCCCCCCGCGCGGGTGCTGCTCAAGGGCTGGTGGCCCGCCGAGGCCACCGTCGGCCTCATCGAGACGCTGCGCGAGGGCCTCGCCGAGGTGCCCGACGCCGAGGTGATGGCGCTCAGCGACGTCGATCCCGAAGACTGGGCCACCGCCTGGCGGGCGAGTTTTCGCCGCATGCCGATGGCGCCGGGCCTGGTCATCTCTCCGCCGTGGATGGCCGAGGCCGGCGATCTGGTCATCGAGCCGGGCATGGCCTTTGGCACCGGCGACCACCCCTCGACCCGCGCCTGCCTTGAGCAGACCTGGGCCCTGGCCCAGCCCGGCCAGCGCTGCCTCGACGTGGGCACCGGCTCGGGCGTGATCGCGCTGGCCGCCGCCAAGGCGGGGATGGACGCCTGGGGCATCGACATCGACCCCGAGTGCACCCGCGCCGCGCTTGAGAACGCCGCCCGCAACGCCCTGCACGCCCGCTTTGACGAGACGCCCCTCAGCGCGGTGCGCGGCCCCTTCGATCTGGTCGTGGCCAACGTCTTCGCCGAGGTGCTCATCGAGATGGCGCCCGATCTGGCGCGGGTCTGCGCCGGACACCTCGTGCTCGCCGGCATCCTCGCCGACCGCGCCGACCGGGTCGCCGCGGCCATGGCCCACGACTTCACCCTGCTGCGGCGCGATCAGGCCGGCGAGTGGGTGAGCATGGTGCTGCGCCGCGCGGGGACCTGAGCCCGGTGCGCCGCTTCCTCTGCCCGCCGGCCCAGGGCGCGCTGGTCGCCGGCGCCCGCCTGCAGCTCGACCCCGCCGCCTCGCGCCACCTGCTGCGGGTGGTCGGCCTGCGCCCCGGTGAGCGCCTGGGCCTCTTTGACGGCCAAGGCCGGGCCGCCACCGCCCGCTTGCTGCACGGCGAGGGTGACGTGGCCCACGTCGAGATCGAAGAGGAGGAGGAGGCGCCGCCCCTGCCCGCGCGCCACCTGCTGCTCGCCCAGCTCAAGGGCCCGGCCCAGGAGCTGGCCCTGCGGATGGCCACCGAGCTCGGCGCCACCCACATCTGGGCCATCGAGGCCCAGCGCAGCGTGGCCAAGGGCGATCGCCTCGACCGGATGGAGCGGGTCTGCGCCGGCACCCTCGCCCAGTGCGGCCGCGCAGCCGCCCCGGTCCTGCGCGGACCGATGCGCCTGATTGACGCGCTGGACGCCATCCCCGCCGACATCGAGCGGAGGATCTGCCTGCCCGGCGCCGAAGACCAGCCCGCGCCCGCGGGCCCCGCCGCCGTGCTCATCGGCCCGGAGGGCGGCTGGACCCCCGCCGAGGTCCAGGCCGCGCTCGACCGCGGCTGCCAGCCGATGTCGCTGGGCCAGACGGTGCTGCGCGCCGAGACGGCGGTCGCCGCCGCTCTTGCCCGCATGTTGCGGGGCTGAGATCGGGGCCGATGGCCGCCGGTCGCGGCCTTCACCGGTTTTCTTGGTGTGGGTCGCGCTTGCGCCGCTCTGCCTCTCGGCGCCGCCGAGGCTGGTCGCGCCGGTCGAGCGTGGTCTCGCCGTTCATGCCGGGGGCGGTCCCCGCCTCGCCCCCAGGGCCAGGGGCCCGCGCGCCTCTGGGCCTCTCGGCGCCGCCGAGGCTGGTCGCGCCGGTCGAGCGTGGTCTCGCCGTTCATGCCGGGGGCGGTCCCCCCCCCCAGACCCCCCGGGGCCGGGGGCGCCGGGGGCCCCGGGGCCCCCCGCCCACGGGGGGCCCCG
>JBJONS010000133.1:0-10210 GCA_046051725.1 Pseudomonadota bacterium
CGAAGCCGCCCGGCGTCAGGATGAGGGCCTTGGCGAGGTAGAGGAACCAGTACTTCCGCATGAAGAAGTAGTGGAACTCGAAGCCGAGCTCGGGGGTGACGTAGGGGTTCAGCTTCTCCTCAAAGGGGAGCGAAATACCCAAGCCAACGCTGCGACCGCCCTCGACCGCCGCCGCGCCGCGGTTCGCCGCCTCCATCATGCCGGGACCGCCGCCCGTGCACACATAGTACCGGCGGGGCCCCTGGCGGGCCATGTCCCACTCGGTGAGGCGGCGCGCCAGCTCGACGGTCTCGTCGTACCAGTGCGCCATCTTCTGGCGCGCGCGGGCGACCTTGAGCTTCTTCTCGAGCTCGTGGTGCACGTGGGGCTCGCCATTCCGGGCGATCTCACGCTCGAGGTGCGCGACCTCGTCCTTGCAGACCGCCACGGACCGCGCGCGGGCCGACCCGAAGAACACGATCGTGTCCCGCACGTTGTGCTCGCGGAAGCGCTCACCCGGCTCTTCGTACTCGCACAAGATGCGGATGGGCCGCGCGGCGGGGCTGTTGAGGAAGGAGAGGTTCTTGTAGGCTTTTTCGAGACCGGTGCTCATCGTGTGCTTACTCCATCAGCGGCGCGGAGGGCGCCAACCCATCACAGCGCCCCCTCGATTTGCCGGGGGGCGGACGCACTTCGGGATCCGCGTGCCGACACTCTGCCACCACCTGGGCCGCGTCGCGCTCAGGGTGGCGTCTGGGACGCAAAAGATGAACCGGCCGCGCGCCAAGTCGGGTGGCGCGCGACCTCAGCGGCGGGCCTGCGCGGCGGCCGCGGCGCCCCGCAAGGCGAGCGCGTCGTCGTCAACCAGCTGCACCGACAGGCCCCGCAGGCGCCAGGCCAGGGGGCCCTCCCCTTCGAAGGCCCGCTGGATCGCGTCCAGGTCGGCGGAGGGGAGCAGGCGGGGGCACAGGCCGCCGACCACGAAGACCCCGCGCGGAGGAAGCGTCCGCAGCGCCACGTTGCGGAGCTCTCCGGCGAGCAACGACCAAAAGGCCCCCGCGGCCCGCGCCGCGACCTGGTGTCGGCCTTGCTCGGCCACCACCCACCGACCCCGGGCGGTCGGGTCGGCGGCCGGCGGCGCCTCGCCTCCCCCTTCGGCCTCGATCCAGGCCGCGATGCGGCCGAGGCCCGCGCCGGACAGCACGTCCTCCACCTCCACGGTGCGGCCGAGCTCGGCCTCGACGAAGGCCGCGAGCCGGCGCTCCGCCGCGTCGCGCGGCGCAAAGTGCGCGTGGCCGCCCTCGCCGGGGATCGCCCGCCCCTCGTCCAGCCACAGCGCCTGGCCGAGCCCGGTGCCGACGCCGACCACCGCGGCGTCGCCGTGGCCCGGAGGGTCCCCGCCGATGAGCGCGCGCAGCCCGTCCGGTGCGCCCGCGCCACAACCCCAAGCCGCCGCCTCTAAATCATTGAGCAGGAGGCCATCCTCGTTGATTTCGTCCAGATCGGCGTCCCACCCGGCGTTGGTCAGCGCCGCCCGGCGGCCCATCACCGGCCCCGCGACTGCGACCGCCACCTGGCTGAACCGCCAGGTCCCCCGCAGCCGGGCCACGCAGGCGGTCAGGCTGGGGAGCGCCGAGGTGGGCCAGCCGGCCTGCTCGACGAGGGCCCCGCGGTGCCAGAGCCCGAAGCGGGCGTGGGTTCCGCCGACATCGCCGACGAGGACAGCGTCGGTGGCGGTGTTCACGCGCCCACCCGCGCGGCGCCGACGGCCGCCTCGACCTCCGCGACGGACTTGGGGATCGAGGCGGTCAGCACCAGCGGATCGCCGTCGGTGACCACGACGTCGTCTTCGATGCGGATCCCGAGCCCGCGCAGGGCGGCAGGGGCGTCCTCGTCGTCGACCGGGACGTAGAGGCCGGGCTCGACGGTCAGGACCATTCCGGCGCGCAGCCGTCGGGAGCCGCCGTCCATGTTGTACACACCCGCGTCATGCACATCCAAGCCAAGCCAGTGCGAGGTGCCGTGCATGTAGTACCGCTTGCTGCGCCCATCGGCGATGATCTGCTCGACCATGCCTTCGTCCTCGGGATCGCCCGCGAAGAGGCCGAGCTCGAGCATGCCGCGGGCGAGCCGCCGGGTCGCCGCCTCGTGGACGTCGAGGAAGCGCGCGCCGACGCGACAGGCCTCAATCGCCAGCACCTGCGCCTCGAGGACGATCTCGTAGGCCTTGCGTTGGATGGGGCTGAACTGACCGTTGACCGGCCAGGTGCGCGTCACGTCGGCGGTGTAGCCGTCGAACTCGCCGCCCGCGTCGACACACACCAGATCGCCGTCCTGCAGGATGTCTTGGTTGGTGTGGTAGTGGAGGATCGTGGCGTTCTCGCCGCCGCCGACGATGCAGGTATAGCCGGCACCCGAGCCGCCCAGCCGCCGAAAGGCGCCCTCGATGGCCGCCTCGAGCTCGTACTCAAAAACGCCCGGCGCCGAGATGCGCATGGCCTCGCGGTGGGCGGCGTCGGTGATCAGCGCCGCCTCTCGGAGGATGTCGAGCTCGCTGTCGCTCTTGATCAGCCGCAGCTCGTGGAGGACCCGGGCGGGGTCGACAAACGCGTCAGGAACGTCGAGGCCGGTCTTGCGGCTGAGCTTTCGGGCCCCGGCGATGGCTTGGACCAAGCTGCGATCCCGCTCGGCGTCCTCGGCGAAGCGGTAGTGCAGGGTGCGGTGGCCCTGCAGCAGCTCGGGGAGCATGGTCCAGAGCTGCTCGATGGAGAAGGCGGCGTCGGCGCCATAGAGCGCGAGCGCGCCCTCAGGCCCGGGACGGCGACCGGTCCACGTCTCGCGCTCGGGGTCGCGGGGCTGCACAAACAAAATGAACGGACGATCCGCGCCCGGCCGGAGCAAGGCGACCGCCTCAGGGTCCCGCCAGCCGCTGAGGTACAGCAGGTCGCTGCTCTGGCGGTACCGGTGATCCGCGTCGCCGTTGCGGGGCCGGGTGGGCGCGGCGAAGATCAGCGCCGCGTCGCCGCCGAGGGCGTTGAGGAAGGCGGCCCGGTTGGCGGCGTGCAGGGAGGCGTGGACCGGGGGAGCGCCGTCGGCGCGGGCGGGCTTGGGGGAGCGGGCGGGGCGGTTCATGGGGCTCCTCGAGCGCGCTTTTGGCACAGGCGCACGCTCCACGCGCCGCGGCCTAACGCGGTCAGGCCCGCGGCCGAGGCGCGCGGCAGCGGGCAGGCGCGCGCGCGGTCGGCACGACCGTCGGAGGGTGGTAGGACGGGCCTTGTCCTCGCCCGCGGCGCCGCCGCGACGCCGCCATGGAGGCGCCAGTGTCCGGAACCGCCCCGCCGTCCGTCTTCTCTGCGCCCGTCGTCGTCGTGGGCGCCGGCGCCGCCGGCCTCGTGACCGCGCACCTGCTCGCCGAGGCCGGCGCCGAGGTCGTGGTCATCGAGAAGCTGTCCCAGCTGGGCGGTCTGGCCCGCTCCTTTGTGTACGACGACAAGTATGTGTTCGATTGTGGGCCGCACCGCTTCGACACGGCCAACCCCAACGTGAAGGCCTACCTCGACCGCGTGCTCACCCACGGCGGCACCACCTTCCCGCGGAAGTCCGAGGTCTACTTCGAGGGCAGCTACTACTCCTGGCCGATCAAGCCGCAGAACCTGGTTCAGCTCCCCGTCCGCACCGCCGGGCGCGCCTTCGTCGACCTCGCGGTCAACGGCATGCGCACCTACGGCGAAGACAACTTCCAGAACTACATCCTCCGCCAATACGGTCCGACCCTCTATAAAGAGTTCTTCGAGGGCTACAGCGTCAAGTTCTTGGGCATCCACCCCAGAGATACGCACTCTGACTGGGCGAAAGTGGGCATCAACCGCGCGATCATCGACGACAACGCGCAGATGCAGAACCTGTTCCAGCTGCTCAAGTCGACCTTGCTGCAGGTGAACAAGAAGCCCCAGCCCTTTTTGTACCCCACGAACGGCATGCACGAGGCGTGGTCCGAGGTCGCGGCCCACCTGCGGGCCAAGGGCGGGCGCATCCTCACCGGCGTGGGCGCCGAGCTGCGCGGGAGCAACGGCCAGGTCGTCGAGGTGCGCGCAGGCGCCGAGGTCATCCGCCCCTCGCAGGTGGTCTGGACCGCCCCGATCACCCTGGCCTGCAGCCAGCTTCAGCAGCCGGTGCCCGACCTCAAGTACCTCGACCTGCTGCTCTACAACGTCATTGTGCGCGAAGAGAGCCCCCGCGACTACCAGTGGTGCTACTACGGCCAGACCGACCTGCTGATCAACCGGGTCAGCATCCCGCGGTACTTCTCGCCGAAGACGGCGCCGCCGGGCGTGACTGGCTTCTGTTGTGAGGTCACCTGCATGCGGGGCGACCAACGCTGGCGCCATGCCGAGCGCTTGTCGGATTGGGTGATCGACGACTTGGTTCGCGTCGGGCTCATCAAAGAGCGCAGCAATGTCATCGACGTGCGGGTCGAGCGGGTGCCCGACAGCTACCCCATCTACCACAAAGACTACCCCCGCGAGCTCGACAAGGCCCGCTCTGCGCTCGGCCAGTTCTCCAACCTGCGCCTCGCTGGCCGGACGGGGCTGTTTTGGTACAACAACATGGACCACAGCATGGAGAACGCCTTTCAGCTCACCCGGCGCATGCTGCGCGACTCGGGCCGCCCCGACCTCGAAGAGCTCAAGCTCGCCAGCGGCCAAGCCTGAAGCCCGCCTCGAAGGCCGAGCTCAGAAGAACAGTCGCAGGCTGATGCCGTGCCAGCTCGCCAAGCCCTCGTCGGGCCGGCCGGCCCCCACCCAGAACCGGGCCCCGTAGTCCAGCGCGCCACGGTCGCCCTCAACGCCGACGCCCCCGGTCACACGGTCGGTCCCCGTCTCACTGTCGCGCTCAAAACCGACCCGCAGCGGCACCACCTCGGCCGCGACCACCTGCGCGCCGAGATTGAAGCCGAGCACATGGTCGGTGTCGCCCAGCGGCGCGACCAGGTTGGCCTCGACCGCCGCCAGCTCTTTGGCCTGCAGGCGCAGGCCCGCCGACACGTCAAGCGGCGCGTAGTAGAGGCGCCACGGCAGCAGGTTCGACGACTGCACCGAGAGCACCACCGCGTCTTGGGCGAGCTTGGTGGCGACCGAGGCGGTGACGTTGCCGCCCGGGCCAGCCTCGCCGTCGGGAGTGGCCCGGTGGTCGTACCAGCCGGCCACGCCGAAGGCGAGCTGCCGGTTGAGCAGCGGCAGCGCGACGCCCGCCCCGACCCGGTGGCGGACCTCTCGCTCTTCGATCACGGTATCGGGCAGCACCCACCCGGGCAGATCGGCGGTCTGAAGGCCATTCTCGTGCGCCATGCGGGTCCAGGTGATCCCGGCGCTCACCCGCGAGGTCCGCGAGTCGAGGGCGGCGACCTGCAGCGCCCGCTGCTTGTCGGGCCCGATGCGAAAGCCGGCACCCAGGTCGTAGCGCTCGGTCAGGCCCAGGGTGGCCGGCGCGTCGAGCAGGGTCGCGAGGCTGTAGGGGTTGGCCCGGTGGGCCCCGCCCATCGCGAGATCGTTGGCCATGAGGGGATCGGCCCGCGCGACCCGCGGCGCGGCGAGCGCCAAGGCTCCCCCCAGCACCGCTGACGTCCCGCGACTGGCCCTGCGCGCGACCCTGAGCATCCGGCCTCCGTGTGGACAGCTTCTGTCCGCGTACTCGTTGCCCGCCCCGCCAGGACCGGGTATCCGGGTGGGGCCGGGCCGACGGAGCCGCCGCGCGCAGGCGCCCACGCGGCCCCACTATGCCGACCTCGGGGCCCCGGCCCGACCCCCCACCGCCGCTGGAGGCCCCATGCCCGCCGTCCGCACCGCCGTGATGCCCGTCGCCGGGCTCGGTACGCGCTTCTTGCCCGTCACCAAGGCCGTCCCCAAAGAGATGCTGCCGATCGGCGACCGGCCCTGCATCGAGTACGTCGTGGCCGAGGCGGTCGCCGCGGGCATCGAGCGCATCGTCTTCGTGTCCTCGCGCGGAAAAGACGCGCTGGTCGACTACTTTGATCGCAGCCCCGCGCTCGAGGCCCACCTGCGCGAGGCGGGCAAGGCCGACCTGCTCGCCGAGGTGCTGCGGGTCGCCAAGATGGCCGAGGTCGTGTCGGTGCGCCAGGGCGAGGCCCTCGGGCTCGGCCACGCCGTGCTCACCGCCGCGCCGGCCGTGGGCGACGAGCCCTTCGCCGTCCTGCTCGGCGATGACGTGGTGGACGCCAAGGTGCCGGCGATCGGGCAGCTCATCGCCGCCCGCGAGGCCGCCGGGGCCGAGGCGGTGGTCGCCTTGATGGAGGTGCCGCGGGCCGAGACCCGCCGCTATGGCGTCTGCGCCGGCACCTTCGAGCAGCCCGGTCGGATGCGCGTGCGCGCGATGGTCGAGAAGCCCGAGCCCGAGGTCGCCCCGAGCAACTTCGCGATCGTCGGCCGCTATGTGCTCCCCGCGCGGATCTTTGACGTGCTGCGCCGCACACCCCGCGGGCGCGGCGGCGAGATCCAGCTCACCGACGCGATCGCGGTGCTGGCCGCCGAGGGCGCGGTCATCGGCGAGGTCTTCACGGGCCAGCGCTTCGACACCGGCGACCTGCTGGGGCTGCTGCGCGCCTCGCTGCACTTCTCGGCCAAGCGGCCCGAGCTGCGCGCGGGCGTCGACGCGATGGTGCAAGAGCTCCTGCGCGGGGACATCGGCAGATGAGCGCGCCGCGCCCGGTCCGCGGGCCACAGCCGGCGGTCCAGGCGCTCCTCCCCCTGCCGGCCGACGCGGGGTCAGGCCCGCCACGCGAGGCCGAGGCCGGCTCCGGGCCCCCGGCCCTCGCCCCCGGTGACGTGCTGGTCGAGGTGGCGGTGCCCCTGCCCGTCGACGGCACCTTCACCTACGCCGCGCCCCGCTCGATGGGGCTGCACGTGGGGCACGCTGTTCTGGTGCCCTTCGGCGCGCGCAAGGTCAGCGCCTATGTGGTCGGTCCGGGCAGCCTGCCCCCCGGCGCGCGCCACAAGGTGCGCCAGGTCGAGCGCCTGCTCGACCCCGAGCCGGTCTTCGACGCCCGGCAGCTTGAGCTCTGCCGTTGGGCGGCCGACTACTACTTGGCCAGCCTCGGCGAGGCGCTGGCGACCGCGCTGCCCGGCTCGTACAAAGGCACGAGCAAGCGCGTCTTTCGCGCGACCGCTCAAGGGATCGACGCGCTGGGCCGCGAGCAGGTGCCCGAGCCCGACCGCCTCGCGGTGCTGCGCGAGGTCGTCGCCCACCCCGGGCGCAGCCGCGGCGGCCTCGACCGCGCGCTGCACGGCGAGCTCGACCCCGAGCTGATCGGGCGGGCGCTGGACGCGCTGGTGCGCCTCGGCCACGTCGAAGACGAGCAGGTCGAGCCCCAAGCCCCGGGCCACCAGGTCAAGGTCGTCCGCCTCAAGGTCGACCCGGCGAACGCGCTCGTGACCCTCGGCAGCCGCATGCGCAGCGTGCTCGCGGCCCTGCAGGACGCCGGTGGAGAGCTGCCGCTGCGCGCCTTGCTCGAGCTCGAGGGGCAGTCGGCCTCGGCCAGCGTCGACCGCTTGGTCGAGAAGGGCCTCGTCGAGAAGCTCGAGCGCGAGGACCGCGGCGCGGCCGCGGCGACCGAAGAGCTCGGCGGCCAGGGCGGCGCCGCCCCCGCGCCGAACGCTGCCCAGCAGACCGCGCTGGACGCGATCGCCGCCGCCGGAAGCCGCCCCCTGCTGCTGCACGGCGTGACCGGCTCGGGCAAGACCGAGGTCTACCTGCAGGCGGCGGCCCGGGTGCTGGCTGAGGGCAAGCAGGTGCTGGTGCTGGTGCCCGAGATCGCCCTGACGCCGCAGCTGCTGGCCCGCTTTCGCGGGCGCTTCGGCGGCGCGGTCGCGGTGCTGCACAGCGGCCTCAGCGCCGGAGACCGCCTGCGCGAGTGGCGGCGCATCCGCGCCGGCGAGGCCCAGGTGGCGGTGGGCGCCCGCTCGGCGCTCTTCGCTCCCTTCACCGACCTGGGGCTGATCCTCGTCGATGAAGAGCACGACGACTCCTACAAGCAAGACGACGGGGTGCGCTACCACGCCCGCGATCTGGCGGTCGTGCGGGCGAGGATGGCGGGCTGCCCCGTCGTGCTCGGCTCGGCGACCCCCAGCCTCGAGACCTGGTTCAACGCCCACGAGGGCCGCTACGCCCTGGTCAAGATGCCCAAGCGGGCCACGCCCCGGGCGGTGCCCCGCATCGAGATCGTCGACATGCGGGGCCTCCCCGGCGACGCCCTCATCAGCCCGGCGCTCGAGGACGCGCTGCGGACCACCGCCGACCGCGGCGGGAAGGCCATCGTGCTGTTCAACCGGCGGGGCTTCGCGCCGGTCGTCGAGTGCAGCGGCTGCGGCGCCGAGTTCACCTGCCCCTCCTGCTGCATCTCGCTGGTGCTCCACCGGCGCCAGCAGCGCCTGAGCTGCCACCACTGCGGCTTCTTCGTGCCCTACCAGCCCGACTGCGGGATCTGCGGCACGGCGCTCAGCGAGGTCGGGCACGGCACCGAGCGGGTCGAAGAGGTGCTGGCCGAGCGCTTCCCGACCCTGCGCCTGAGCCGGATGGACGCCGACACCACCCGGGCCCGCGGCGCGCATGGCCGCATCCTCGAAGGTTTTCGCCGCGGCGACGCCGACCTGCTCGTCGGCACCCAGCTCGTCGCCAAGGGGCACGACTTCCCCGACGTGCACCTCGCCGCGGTCGTGGGGGTCGACAGCCTGCTCAGCCTGCCCGACCTGCGCAGCGCCGAGCGCACCTGGGCGCTCGTGACCCAGCTCGCCGGGCGCGCCGGCCGCGGCGAGGTGCCGGGCACGGTCCTGGTCCAGACCCGGCACCCCGAGCACTTCGTCTTTCGGCAGCTCGACCAGGGCGACGAGGACGGCGTCACCGAAGACGATCTCGACGCGTTTTACCTCAAAGAGCTGCACCACCGCCGGGCGCTGGCCTACCCGCCGGTCGCCCGCCTCGTCATGCTGCGCGTGGAGGGCGCCGACCGCGAGCTCACCTTCGCCCGCGCCCAGGCCCTGGCGGCGGCGCTGCGCAGCCCCGGCGGCGAGCCGCAGGTGCTCGGCCCCGTGCCCGCCCCGATGAGCAAGCTCGTCGGTCGCTGGCGTTTTCAGCTCATCTTGCGCGCCCGCCGAGATCCAGCCGGCCTGCGGCGCCTGCTGCGGACCCACCGCGGCGCGCTCATCGAGGGCAGCAAGGGCGGCGTGCGGCTCATCGTCGACGTGGATCCGCGCAACCTGCTCTGAGCGGGGCGCCGGTCAGGGCTCCTCTTCGGGGACGGCCAGGGTCGCGCAGGCCACGCCGACCGTGCAGTGGCCGACCTCCGGCAGGGCCACCACCCAGCCGTCCGACGGCGCGCGCAGCAGCTCGCGCCGCTCGCCGAGCAGCCCGCGGACCTCGCTGATCGCCTGGCCGCGGGTGAACTCCTCCCCCGGGCGCAGCAAGGGGACCAGCACCCCGGCCCGGGAGCTGCGCGGCCCCGTCTCCCTCCGCCAGAGCCGGTCGGTCCGCCGGCTGCGGTGCAGGATCGGGGGCGCGTCGATCAGCCCGAGCGCGCCGAGCACCCCCCGGACCGCCCCGAGGGCCAGCTCGACCGCGTCCGGGTCGAGCCAGCGCCGCGGCCCGACCTCAAGGGTAAAGGCGGCGATCCCCGCGGTGTTCACCAGCGCGCCGGTCAGGCTGCGGTCGAGCTCAAAACGCTGGTAGCGAGACAGGGGGTACTCGCGCAGCACGGTAAAGCCGGTCGCCTCGGCGAGCTGCACCACCCGCTGCCCGAGGGGGAGCGGCCCGCTCCTTCGGCTGATCCGCAGCATGTCCACCAGGGAGGGGCCGCGGTCCGCCTCGGCGATCACCCGGTCGACGATGGCGTAGGGGACCGCTCCCCCTGCGTCGGTGTGCAGGTCAACGTACAGATCGAGCCGACGCCCCACCAGATCCTGCCAGATCCGGGCCGCGTGGCGCTCCGCTCCGGTGCCCCGCAGCGTGCCTGGAAAGGCCCGGTTGGGATCGAGCGGGTCGCCGGGCAGGCGGCGGCTCCCCTCCTCGAGGCCCTTGGGGTTCAGGCTCGGGTAGACCACCACCGCGCCGCGGCGCAGCCGGTGGGGGAGCTCGGCGAGGAGCGCGTGCACCACGCCAATCCCGGTGCACTCGTCGCCGTGCAGGTTCGCGCCGAAGGCGACCGTGGGCCCGGGCTCGCGGG
>JBJONS010000134.1:0-3039 GCA_046051725.1 Pseudomonadota bacterium
AGCCCCCTCGACCGCCTCGCGGCGCTGCCCCCGGGTCCAGGCACAGACGGCGCGGTGCCCTGCGCGGCGATCCCCCTGGTCGACGCCTACACCCTGCGCCTCGACGCCGGGGCGACCGTCGAGATCGGCCTCGACAGCGCCCGCCGCGGCGATGATCCCGCGCTGCTGGTCACCGGCCCCGACGGCTGCCTGCTCGACGAGCTCGACGACGGCGCCGACTGCAGCAGCGGCGACGCGCGCTGCCCCGCCGCCCGCCTGCGGGCCGAGGTGGCCGGCGACTACACCCTGCTGGTGCGGCCCTGGTTCTGCGCCGACGACCACCTCGAGTACAGCCTGCGGGTGCAGGGGGGCTGAGCCCGCAGCGCACCGGCCCCCAAAACGGCGCGTGGCCGCCCCAGGGGCGGCCACGGTCGGCGCGGCGACCTCGGGGGTCAGCCGCGCGGCGGCGGGCGGAGCCGGGCCCCGCCCCCCGGGCTCACATCATGTCCATGCCGCCCATGCCGCCCATGCCGCCCATGCCACCACCGCCGCCGCCGCCGCCGCCCTTCGACGCCTTCTCGGGCTTGTTGACGATGACCGCCTCGGTGGTGAGCAGCAGGCCGGCGACCGAGGCCGCGTTCTGCAGCGCGGTGCGAACGACCTTGGTCGGGTCGATGACGCCCATCTCGTACAGGTCGCCGTAGACGTCGGTGGCCGCGTTGTAGCCGAAGCTGCCCTCGCCGCCCTTGACCTTGTTGACCACGAGGCTGCCGTCGACGCCGGCGTTCGCGGCGATCGCGCGGATCGGCTCCTGGATGGCGTCGCGGATGATCTGGACGCCGAAGGCCTGGTCGCCGGTGAGCTGGATGCTCTCGAGCGCGCCGAGGCAGCGCACCAGCGCCACACCGCCACCGGGCACCACGCCCTCGTCCGCCGCCGCGCGGGTGGCGTTGAGCGCGTCGTCCACGCGGTCCTTCTTCTCCTTCATCTCGATCTCGGTCGCCGCGCCGACGTGGATGACGGCCACGCCGCCGACCAGCTTGGCGAGGCGCTCCTGGAGCTTCTCGCGGTCGTAGTCGCTGGTGGTCTCTTTGATCTGCGAGCGGATCTGCTTGACCCGGGCCCGCACGGCGTCGCGCTCACCGCCGCCCTTGACGATGGTGGTGGCCTCTTTGCCGACCACGATCCGGCCGGCGCGGCCGAGGTCGCCGAGCTCGAGGGTGTCGAGCTTGATGGCGAGGTCCTCCATCACGGGGCGGGCGCCGGTCAGCACGGCGATGTCCTCGAGCATGGCCTTGCGGCGGTCGCCGAAGCCCGGGGCCTTCACGGCGCAGACGTTCATGTTGCCGCGCATCTTGTTGACCACGAGGAAGGCCAGCGCGTCGCCGTCGATGTCCTCGGCGAGCAGGAGCAGGGGCTTCTTGGCCTCGTGCACCTTCTCGAGCAGGGGCATCAGATCCTGCATCGAGCTCAGCTTCTTCTCGTGCACGAGGATGAAGGCGTCCTCGAGGACGGCCTCCATGCGGTCGTTGTCGGTCACGAAGTAGGGGCTGAGGTAGCCGCGGTCGAACTGCATGCCCTCGACGATCTCGAGCTCGGTCTTGAAGCCCTTGGCCTCTTCGACCGAGATGACGCCGTCGGAGCCGATCTTGGTCATCGCCTCGGCGAGGATGGCGCCCACCTCTTCGTCGCCGTTGGCCGACAGGGTGCCGACGCGGGCGAGCTCGGCCGAGTCGCGGGTCGGCCGGCTCAGCTTGTGCAGCGCGTCGACGATGACGACCACAGCCTTGTCGATGCCGATCTTGAGATCCATCGGGTTGGCGCCCGCGGCGACCAGCTTGCTGCCGTGCCGGTAGACGGCCTCGGCGAGCACGGTCGCGGTGGTGGTGCCATCACCGGCCACGTCGGCGGTCTTGCTGGCCACCTCTTTGACCATCTGCGCGCCGATGTTCTGGAACTTGTTCTTGAGCTCGATCTCTTTGGCGACGGTCACGCCGTCCTTGGTGATCGCCGGCGAGCCGAACGACTTGTTGATGACGACGTTGCGGCCCTTGGGCCCGAGCGTCACCTTCACCGCGTTGGCGAGGGTCTGCACACCGACCAGAATCTCGGCCGAGGCGGTCTCACGGAACTGGATGTCCTTGGCAGCCATGGTCATCTCCGCAGGGCGCGCGCGGCGCCCACAAGTGCTGAAAAAGGGGAGCGGGGAGGCAGAGGAGCCGGGGCGCGCGCCCCGCCGCCGACCGGCGCGCCAGCGGCGCGGAGGTCAGGAGCGGGCCGCGCCGCGGGGCCGGTTCAGCCGCGCTCGACGACGGCGAGCAGGTCGGACTCGCTGAGGATGACGTGCTCGACACCGTCGAGCTTGACCTCGTCGCCGGTGTACTTGCCGAAGATGACGCGGTCGCCGGCCTTGACGCTGAGCGCCCGGGTGGTGCCGTCGTCGAGGCGCTTGCCGTTGCCGACCGCGACCACCTCACCCTCGGTGGGCTTCTCTTTGGCGGTGTCGGGGAGGATCAGGCCGGAGGTGGTGCGGGCCTCGGGCTCGACGCGCTTGACGAGGACTCGGTCATGCAGAGGGCGGAACTTCATGGTGGACTCCGTTCCAATCGGCCCGACGGGGGGCCATGAGGGGTGAGGAGGCTGCGCGGGGCAGCCTGTCGACTCGGGAGCGGGGGTCGCGCAGGCGCGGCGGGGGAGGCCCCAGCGCGCCCGATCCGCCACAGGCGGCGGCGACCGCGGGCGCCGGGCCCCTGGCTCGTGGGGGGCGCAGGGCGCGCCCCGCGCGGACGAAGGGCCGGCGGCGCCGCCTGGGTAGGCACCCGCGCCGGACCGTCAACCGGGGGGAGCGCAAATTGCGCGCCTCTGGCGACGATGACCTGCTGGTCGCCGAAAACGGCGGAGTCGCGCCGCCGGCCCGGGCGCCCCCGCCGCCGCGCGGGCCGGCGCCCCGGGTCGGCCAGGCCCGCCGCCGCGGCGCTCCGGCGCCGCCGCCGGGGCGGTCACCGCCGATGCCGGTCCCCCGGGCGCAGGGCGCCGGGCGAGGGCGGCGGCCCAGCGCGG
>JBJONS010000135.1:0-2678 GCA_046051725.1 Pseudomonadota bacterium
AGCGTGTGCCCCGCCGCGCTGCCCACCGCCTCGCCCACAAAAGGCCCCGGGACCAGCGCCCAGGCCACCGGCCGCCCGCCGAGGGCCTGCACCGCCTGGGGGTCATCTTCGCTGTCGCGGGTCACCACGTAGGGGCGCCGCGCCGCCGCGGCCACGATGAGCTGATCGATGTAGAGCACGTCGTCTTCGGGCACCTGGGCCAGCAGGTCCCACAGGCGGTGGCGCTCGCGGTCGCGGTCGGCCGGCCGCGCCCGCACCGCGAGGTCTTGCCACAGCGGCCGCCAGGCCTCGTGCGCCCGCCAGCCAAGGCCGCCCGCCGCCAGCACCACCGCGAGGCCGACCAGCCGCCCCGCCCGGCAGGCCCGCCCCGCCCCGAGCACCGCCGCGGTGGTCAGCACCGCCACCATCGGCGCGAGGTGGTGCACGCTTGGGTTGTGCAGGTTGCGGACGCTCGCCGGATCGAGCGCGTGGAACCACGCGATCGGCGCCGCCGCCGCCGCCAGCTCGGGCCCAAGAAAGAGGAGGGGCAAGGCCGGGCCGGCGAGGAAGGCGTGCATGTCCCAGGGCACCCGGACCGCGTGCAGCGCTTGATCGAGCGGCACCCGGCCCTCGAACTCCAAGATGCTGACCAGCGGGGTGTCGTAGAGGGGCGGGCCCATGCCCTGGTAGACCCAGACCACGCCCGCCGCCACCCCGAGGCCGAGCAGGCCGCGCCCGAGGCCGCCGGTGAGGCCGACCGCGGGCAGCAGCAGCAGCGCCTCTTCGCGGGTCGCGCCGAGCAGCAGCAGGCAGAGCGCCGCCTGCCAGCCGCGCCCGTGCCGCGCCCCCCAGACCGCGAGCGGCAGGGCGGGGATCACCAGCACGAGGTCTTGGTAGTCGGCGAGCGCCATCACCATGATCGGCGTCGAGCTCGCGTAGAGCACGAGCCCGGCGACCAGCCCGGCCAGCCGCCCCTCGGCCCAGCCGAGGCGGGCCGCCGCCAGCACGCCGAGGCCGACCGCGCCGACCTGCAGCCGGGCCAGGGCCCAGGGGCTGGTCGACAGGCCGCTGAGCTGGGCGTTGATCAGGTAGAGCGGGGTGTAGTGGCCGCCCCAGGTCCAGCTCTGGGCGTAGCCGCGGTGCACCGTCTGCACCCAGCCCCGGCCCTCGGCGAAGTTGTCGGCGAGCTGGGCGAAGGTGGCGTAGGCGAGGCTGCCCATCGGCGCGATGCTGCGCTCGTGGGCGTCGACCAGGGCGAGCATCGCCCGCGTCCAGCCCAGGCAGACCACCAGCGGCAGGCCGAAGACCAAAACAACCTCGATCAGGATGATCAGCGCCGCGCGCCCACCCTTGCCGGGGCGCGTGACCGCCGGCGCAGAGGCCCCGCCTTCCGCAGCCGTCGGGTCTGGGTCGCTGTGCGCCGCGCTCTCCACTCCGCCTCCGCCGCGCGGCGGCCCGCCGCGCCCGGCCAGCATAGGCCATCGGCGAGGGGGCGCGGATGTCGGACGGGGGCCCGGTGCGCCGCGTTTCCACGCCCTGGGGCGCGCTCCCGCTCGCGCTGCTGCCCCTGGTCGGCCTGCTCGACGGCGGCGCGGGCCCGCTGCGGGTGGTCGGCAGCCCCCGCGCCGAGCTCTGGGGCCACCTCTGGGTGCAGGGCTGGCACGCCGCCGCCCTGCCCGGCTGGCCCGATCCGGGGGCCGGGCGCCTGCTGCCCGCCCAGCCCTGGGCTGCCATCGACCCCCTGCCCACCGCGCTGGCCGCCGGGGCCCGCCGCCTCGGGCTGCTCTGCGGCCTCGAGCCAGGCGCCGCCGCTGCGCTCGGCCACGACCTGCTCGTCGCCTGTGCCTTGCTGCTCGCCTTTGTCGGCGGGGCCAAGCTCAGCGCCCGCCTCGGCGGCCGCCCGGCGGTCGGCGGCCTCGCCCTCGCCTGGGCGCCGTCCCTGATGGGCAGCGCCGCCTCGGGCCTGACCGAAGACCTCGGCGTGGCGCTGCTCGCCCTGGCCCTCGCCGCGCTGTGCGCCCCCCTGCGGCCGCTGCGCGCGGGGCTGTTCGCCGGCCTGCTGCCCGCCGCCGGCCTGCTGCTGGCCTGGTCGGGCGGCCTGCTGCTGCTGATCCGCGGGGTCACCGCGCTGCGCGGGCCCAGCGGCCGCCGCCTGCTGCTGGGCGCCCTGCTCGCCGCCGGCCTCTGTCTGCCCGCCGCCCTGCCCCAGCTCGACCGCCTCGCGCACCAGCGGGCCGCCGCGCCCGCCGCCACCGCCGCGCCGCCCACGCCCGCCCACGAGCCGCTGTGGCGCCTGAACCCCGTGCGGCGCGCCGATCTGCTCAGCCTCGTCGCCCCGGGGCCGGCGCCCGCGCTGGGCCCCGACGCCCTGCTGCGCGCCCACCCGGGCTACCTCGGCATGAGCCTGCTGCTGCTCGCCGCCGCCGCGCCCCGCCGCCTGCGCTGGGCCTGGGGCCCGCCCCTGCTGCTGCTCGCCCTGGCCGCGGCCGGCCCGGCGCCGACCCTGGCCGGCCGCCCGCTCGGCCTGCCCAACCCCGCCGCGGCGCTGATCGGGGCCCTGCCGCTGGGCGGCTTGGTGCACCACCACGCCCGCCTGCTGCTGCCGGTGGCGGTGGGCCTCGCGGGACTCGCCGGCGCGGGCGCGGCCCGCTTGAGCCGCCAGCGGCCGTGGGTGGGCCTGCTGCTGATCGGCGTCGTGG
>JBJONS010000136.1:0-7340 GCA_046051725.1 Pseudomonadota bacterium
CAGGGCGCGGGGCGGCGCCCGCGCCCCAACCGCAGAGCTGCGCGGAGGAGGACGGCCGCGTGAAGGCTGAATCTACGGGGTGCACCGGATTTGATCAACCACAATCGCCCAGCGAGGCCGACAGTCGGCCGACGCCCCCACCCACGCGCGGGCGCGCTCCCGCTCTGGCCGGCTCAGCGAAGGAACTGGACCACGCTGATCTTGCCCTCAGCCACGCTGTAGCGGATGAGCGCGGTGCCCTCGAAGCGGGCCCCGGTCTCGGGATCGACCCGCCACCAGTGCTCGAGATCGACGCAGTGCTCGGCCAAGAAGAGCCGGCCGTTCACCGTGGCGCCGTAGCCGCCGCGGGCAAAAAGTGAGGCGTAGCGGGCCCGGAAGCGCTCCATGCCCTCGAGCTCGACCTCGCCGCTCTCGCCGATCACGCGCACGTCGTCGGCGTAGCAGGCGCAGAAGCCGTCGATATCGCCCACGAGGTAGGCCGCGAGCTGCGCCTCGGCCAGCGCCGCCGCGCCCATCCGGGGCGGCGCCGGGGCCCCCGACACCGTCGGCTCCCGCACCGCCCCGCGCAAGCTCAGCCCGCCCCGCGCCCCTTCATCTGGATCGGCCATGGCACCTCCCGCGGGCGCCTATTGCCGCGCGCCCGGCGGCGCCGCGCCTGCCCCCCGATCACCGCGCGCGCCGAACAGGTTCCACGTGTGCGACAACGGTGGCAGCGTCGTAGCCTACGTCATTCTCCCGGTGCCCGGTGGGTACCGGGGAGGGCGCGCGCGCGGCCGTCGGCTTATGCTCCCCGGCGCTCTCCCCTCCGCCTCCCGGGACCCCAGATGAACCCCTTTGAGCACGTTCAGGACGAAGCACGCCGCGCCCGCGCCGAGGCCCGGGGGATGGAGTCGCAGGTCGCCCAGCTCAAGGCCGCCCTCGACCAAGCCCGCAGCGAGGCCGAAGAGCTCAACGCCGAGGTCGACGAGGCCCGCCAGGCCGAGGCCATGGCCCGCGCCGACGCCGAGGCCGCCCGCGCCCTGCTCGAGCGGGCGCGCTCCCAGTCCGAGCGCGCCCGCGACGACGTCGAGGCCGCCCTGCACGACGCCACCCTCGCCCGATCCGAGACCGTGGCGACCCAGGCACGGGTCGAGGGCGCCGAGGCCCGGGCCCGCCAGGCCCGCGCGGCCGCCCGCGAGGCGATCGCCCGCGCCGAGCGCGCCGAGTCCCTGGCCAGCGCGGCGACCGCCGAGCACGAGATGTCGAAGCTCGCGGCCGAGAAGGCCCAGTCTGCGCTGGTCGAGGCCCACCGGGCCCGCCGCGGGGCCGAGGGGGCCGCGCAGCAGGCCCAGGCCCAGCTGGCCCACGCCGAACAGCAGCTGCTCGCGCTGCAGACCGAGCTCGACGCCGCGAACGAGGCCCTCGAAGACGCCCTGGCCAGCGCCAAGGGCGCGTCTGCCGAGGCGGCCCGGGCCACCCAGCAGCAGCGCGACGCCCAGCAGCGGGCGGCCGCCGCCCAGCACGAGGCCGAAGAGCAGTCCGCCCGCGCGGCCCAGGTCCGCGCCGAGCGCGACCAGCTGCGCGACGAGGCGCGCCGCAACGCCGATCTGGCCGAGCGGGCCCGGTCCGGCGCGCGCGCCGCCCAAGAGGCCGAGGCCGACCTGCGCCAGCTGACCGAGCAGCAGCTCCGCCAGCTGCGCCGCCTCGAGGGTGAGCTCGCCGCGCTGGACGCCGCCCACGGCCACGAGCAGCAGGCTGGCGCCGCCCTGCGCGCGCAGCTCGAGGCCGCGGTCGCCGCCCGACAGGCCGCCGACGAAGAGCTGGCCCGGCTCGCCGCCCGCACCGCCGCCGCCGAAGACCAGGCCGCCGCCGCCCAGCGCGCGGCCGACGAGCTGCTGTTCCGCGCCGAGTCCGCCGAGGCCCAGGCCGAGCTTGAGGTCCAGGCCCGCGCCCAGGCCGACGCCGCCACCGCCGAGGCCCGCCTGCGCCAGCACGAGGCCGAGGGCGTCGCCGACAACGCCGCCGCGAGCGAGGCGCGCGCGCTCGGCCGCCTGCGGGCCGCCGAAGATGCCCGCCAGCAGGCCATCTCGGCGCTTGCCACCCTGCGCGAGCGCACCAGCCGGCTCGAGGCGGTGGCCAGCGCCTTGGCCGCCCGCGCCACCGCCGCCGACGCCCGCACCGCCGCCGCCGAGGCCGACCGCGCCGCCGCGCTGCTGGCGGTGGACGAGGCCCGCGCCGAGCGCGACCGGGCGGTGGCCGAGGTCGCCGCCGTGCGCGCGCTCGAGGGCGAGCTGCGGGCCGAGCGGGCCGAGCTCGCGCGGCAGACCGCGCTGGCCCAGCAGAAGTCCGAGGCGGCCGACGCCGCGACCCAGGCCGCCCGCTACCGCCGCGACAAGGCGCTGGCCGCCGCCGAGTCGGCAGAGCAGCGCGCCGAGGCGGCGGTGCACGAGGCCAACGCCGCCAAGATCGCCGCCGACGAGGCGCGGGTCGATCAGCAGGCCGCCGTGCACGCCAAAGCCGAGGCCGAGGCCGCGCTCGAGGCCGCGCAGGCCCGGGTTGCCGAAGCCGAGCGCGGCCGGGCCGCCGCCGAAGAAGAGCGCGGCGCCGCGGACCGCGCCACCGAGGTCCTGCGCCTCGCTGTCGAGCGCGGCCGGGCCGAGGTCGAGGCGCTGCGCGCCCGGCTCGAGCACCAGGCCCAAGACCTCCACAACGCCCGCTCTGCCGCCGAGCTCGCCCGCAAGGCCGAGCGCGAGGCCCTCGTCGCCGTCCAGGCCTCCCGCGCGGACGCCGCCGCCTCGCGCGACGCCGCCGACCTCTCGGCCGCCCAGGTCGAGGCCGCCCTGGCCGACGCGCAGCGCGCGCTGGTCGCGCTCCGCGAAGCCGAGCGCCGCCGCGACGAGGCCGAAGCCAAGGCCCAGGCCGCCAGCCTCGAGGCCGAGCGCGCCCGCGCCGCGGCGGTCGAGGCCCAGCTCGAGCGCGACGCCGCCAAGGCGGCCCGCGGGGCGCTCGAGGCCCAGCTCGACGAGGCGCGCCAGCACCTGCTGGTGGCCGAGCAGCGCGCCGATCAAGCCACGATGGAGGCCCGCGACGCCCTGACCCGGCTCGACACCGTGCGCGCCGAGGCCGACGCGGCCCGGGCCGCCCGCCACAGCGCCGAGCAGGCCCGCCGCCACTTCGAGTCGATCAGCCAGCAGGTCGACGAGAGCGTCAAGATCGAGCTCGAGATCGCCCGCCGCCGGGCCGACGAGGCCGAGGCCCAGGCCAACAAGCGGGCCGAGCTGCACGTCGCCGAGCTGATCGCCGCCGCCGAGGCCCGCCTCACCGACGCCACCGCCGAGGCCGAGCGCCGCGTGCAGGCCGCTGAGCGGCTCGCCGAGCAGCGCGGGGTCGAGGCCCGCCGCCTCGTCGAGCGCACCCGGGCCCTGGTCGAGTCGGCCCACGTCGACGCGCGCGCGGCCGCCGAGGCCCGGGTCCGCAGCGCCGAGCAGCAGCGCGACGACGCCCTCGCCCAGGCCCGCGCCGACGCGCTGGTCGCGATCAGCGCAGCCCGCCGCGAGCGCGACGAGGCCATCGCCCGCGCCCACCTCGAGCGCGACGAGGCCACCCTGCGGGCCCAGACCCAGGCCCGGGCCGCCATCTCGCAGATCGAGCTCAGCCGCGACGCCGTGGTCGCCCAGCTCCGGGCCGAGCGCGACGCCGCCCAGCAGCAGGCCGAGGCCGCGGCCCACGCGGCGCTGCTCGCCCGGCAGGTTGAAGAAGAGCTCCAGGCTGCTGCTCTCGCCGAGTTCGAGCGCCAGCGGGACGAGGCGGCCGCCCAGGCCCAGCGGCTCATCGCCGAGGCCAGCGCCGCGCGCGACGCCGCGCTCGCCGGGGTCGAGCAGGCCCTCGCCGACGCCGAGGCCGCGCGCAGCTCGGCCCGGGCCGAGGCCGAGGCGCGCATCGCCGCCGCCGAGGCGCGGGCCGCCGAGCGGGTCGAGGAGTCCGAGTCCGCCGCCCACCGCTTGGTCGCCGAGGCGGCCGCCGCCCGCGAGCAGGCCATCCTCCGCGCCGAGCAGCGGGCCGAGGCGCTCGTCGCCGCCGCCGAGCAGCGCGCCGCCGACGCCGCGCGCAACGCGGTTGCCGAGGCCGCCGCCGCCCGCGCCGGGGTCGAGGCCGAGCGCGCCGCCCTGCACGCCCAGCTCGACGACGACCGCCAGCGCATCGATGACGAGGCCCGGACCCGCGCGGCAGCCGCGCTGGCCGAGGCCGAGCGCGTCGTGTCCGAGGCCCACGCCGCCCTCGCCGCCACCCGCGCCGAGTCCGCCGCGCAGATCGCCGCCGCCCGCGCCGCGGCCGACGCCGAGGTGGCGGCGGCCCAGGACCGCGCGCTGCGCCAGGTGGCCGAGGCCGCTGCGGCCCTGGCCCGCGCCGAGCAGCATGGCGCCGACGCGCTCCGCGCAGCCGACGCCGAGGCCGCCGCCCAGCTCGAGGCGGTCCGCGCCGCCCACCGCGAGGCCCTGTCCGCTGTCGAGCTGCGGGTGGCCAACGCCTTCGCCGACCAGCGGACCACCCACGAGGCCCAGGTCGAGGCCGCAGAGCTCCGCGCCGAGGCCGCCGAGCGGGCGCTGGCCGAGGCCCAGATCCAGTTCGCCGCCGGGCTCGCCGCGGCCACCGCCGAGGCCGAGGCCCGCCTCCGCCGCCAGGCCGCCGAGGTCGACGCCCGGGCGGCCGCCCTGATCGCCGCCGCAGAGACCCGCGCCGCCACCGCCGCCGTCGAGGCCGAGCAGCTCGTGCTGCGCGTCCGGGCCGAGGTCGAGGCCAGCCAGCGCGCCGCCCAGACCGAGGGCGCCCTGCGGGTCGCCACCGCCGAGGCCGCCGCCGACGCCCGGGCCGAGGGCGCCGCGTCCACGGTCACCGCGCTCCGGCTCGAGCTCGAGCAGCGCACCGCCGCGCTGCGCGCCGAGGCCGACGCGCAGATCGCCGCCGCGCGCGCCGACGCCGCTGCCCAGATCACCGCGCTGGAGCTCCGCCTCGCCGCCGCCGAGGCCGAGTCGGCGGGCGCGCTCGGCGCCGCCGCCCACCTCGCGCTGGCCCAGGCCTCCGCCGCCCAGGCCTCCGCCGCGCTCTCGCAGGCCCACGCCGAGCGCGCCGACCTGCACCAGCAGCTCGTGGTCGCCCTCGCCGAGGCGAGCGCCCTGCGCGCCGCCGAAGCCGAGGCCCGCGAGGCCCGCGCCGCCGCCGAGGCCCAGGTCGCCGGGGCCGCCGCGGCCCTGGCCGTGGCCCGGGGGCAGGCCGCCGCCGGCTCCCGCGGGGCCGATGAGGCGGTCCTTCAGCTCAGCGTCGCCCGCGCCGAGGCCAAGGACGCCCGCGAGCAGCAGCGGATGGTCGAGCTCCGCCTCGCCGCCGCCGAGCGCGAGCTCGACGAGCTGCGCCACGCGCCGGGGGATCGCGCCGACCTGCACGCCGTGCGCGCCCAGCTCGAGGGCAACATCGCCCGCCTCCGCGACGAGAACCAGGACCTCAGCGCCACCCTCGAGCGCGCGCTCGAGGCCCAGCAGGGCGCGGTCGAGCAGGTCGGCGCCCTGCAGACGGCGCTGGAGCGCGAGCGCGCGGTGCTCGACGCCGCCCGCAACGCCGCCGAGGCCGCCCGCCGCGAAGCTGAGCGCAGCCTGACCGCCCGCACCCAGAGCCGGGCCGAGCGCGACGCCGCCCGGGCCGCGGTCGACGCCCTGCGCGCCGAGCTCGAGATGGCCCGCCAGCGCGTCAAAGACTTCGAGAGCGAGCGCCAGACCGCGCTGGGCGCCGTGCGCGCCGCCCGCGAAGAGGTCCGGCAGGCCCGCGGCCGCATCACCCAGCTCGAGCACACGCTGGAAGAGGCCCAGGCCGAGGCCGACGCCGCCCGCACCCAGCAGCTGCGCGACGTGAGCTGGTTCATGCAGACCCTCCGTGAGATCCGCGGGGGCGAGGGCGTCGAGAGCCTGCTCGCCGAGCTGCGCGGCCGCGACGCGGGCTGAGCGGTGGCCGCTCCGGGCCCCGACGGACCGCCGCCGGGCGCCGGTGACGCACCCCGGCTCCGCGCGCTGCTGGCCGCGGCCCCGCCCGCCGTCTCGGTCAACGACGCGCTGCGCCTGCTCATCGTGACCCTGCGCGCCCAGCGCAAGGCGGGCGCCGCCGTCGACCCGCCGGGCCGGGCCGCGCTCGACCGCTTGCTCGACGCGCCGCCGCGGCCCGACCTGCCGGCCGAGGCGGTGCCCCAGATCAAGGCCGGCCTGTTCCGCCTGGTCCGCCAGGGCGCCGAGGACGAGGCCGCCGCCATCTGGGCCGCGCTGCAGGCGGCGGGCCCGGCCCCCGCCGCGGGCCCGGTCGAGGTCTGGGTCGAGGCGCTGCCGCCGGGCATCGACGCGCCGACCCTCGCGGGCCTGCTCGGGGTCGACCCGGGCGCCCTGCTCCACGCGCCCGGGTCGGCGGTCGGCCGGCGCGACATCACCGCGCTGCACGGCCAAGACCTCGGTCCGGGCTCCTGGGGCGCCGCCCTCGCGCCCGCCGCGGCCGCGATCGCCCTCCACCAGCTCGCCGGCCTCGATCTGGGCGGGGTCCCGCTGCGGCTCCGCGCGGCCCTCGATCCGGGCGCGCGCCTGCCCGCGGTCCCCCGCGAGCAGCGGGCCGACAAGGGGCGCTGGGGGCGCGCGGGCCCCTGGCTGCCGACGGTCGACGCGCTCAGCCGCCGCAGCCTGACCCCCGAGGCCCTCGCCGCCCGCCAGGCCGCGGTCGCCCGGGACCTCGTCGGCGCGGGCGGCTTGGTCATCGACGCCTTCGCCGGGGTCGGCGGGAACGCGGTGGCCTTCGCCGCCGCCGGCCTGCGGGTGCGCGGCATCGAGAGGGATCCGGCGCGGGCCGCCGCGGCCGACGCCGCCCTGCGCGCGCGGGGCGCCGGTGCCCGCGGGCGGGTCGAGGCGGCCGACGCCGACGCGCGGGCGCCGGCCCTGCTCGCCGCCCACCCCGACGCGCTCCTCTTCCTCGACCCGCCCTGGGAGCCCGAGGATGACGGCCGCGGCGTCGATCTCGAGGCGCTCCTCCGCCCGACCCCGCGGCTCTTTGCCGCCGCGCGGGCCCACCCGCGGCTGCTGCTCAAGCTCCCCCGGACCTTCGCGCTCGACCGGCTGCCGCCGGGGCCCTGGCGGGTCGCCTACGAGCGCGGCTCCCCCGAGACCGGCGACGCCGCCGTGATCCGCATGCTGACGGTCAGCCGCGGCCCGCCCCTCGCCGCGCCCGTGGAACAGCCCCGACCGGGGGCAGGTTAGGCGGCCGGGGGGTCCAGGTCCGCACCCCGAGGAGGCCGCCGTGCACACCGCCCGCCCACGCCGCGCCCTCGCCCTCCTGCT
>JBJONS010000137.1:0-2536 GCA_046051725.1 Pseudomonadota bacterium
AGGGCAAGGGCAGGCGGCGCTCCGGCGGGCGCGCGCGTGGCCTGCGGCGCCCCGCGCGGGCGAGGCTACACGGCGCGGGGCGCCCGCGCGCCCCGGAGGCCCGCCGTGCCCATCGACCCGCAGCCCGCGCCCCTGCAGCAGCTCCGCGACGCTGACGCGTGGCCGCGCCTCGAGGCCACGCCCTGCGCGCTGCTCGCCGTGGGCAGCGCGTCCTGCGGGGCCTGCCGGCGGCTGCGCGCCCTGCTGCCCGCGCTCGCCGCGGCGGTGGGCCTGCCGGCCCTGTGGGCCGAGGCCGAGGACGCGCCCGGGCTGGTCGCCGAGCTCGAGGTCTTTCACCTGCCGGCCCTGTTCGTCGTCGAGGCCGGCGAGGTGATCGGCGAGGTGCTCGCCCCCGTGCAGCAGGACGCCCTGCGCGCGGCGATCGAGGCGCTCCGGGCCGGGCGCTGAGCTGCGGGGCGCTGAGCCGCGGGCGCGGGCTGCGCCGGCCGGCGCGCGGCGGCCCGCGCCCGCCTCGCGGCGGCAGGGGGCCGCCGGGCCGCGCCCCCGGCGCGGGTCGGCCGCAGGCCGACGGAGCGCAGCGAACCCCCGGGCGGCGCCCGCCCGGCGCCCCGCGCCGGGGCCGCCCCCTCAAGCAAACCGCAGGGTTTCCGTTCCCCCCGCCGGCCGCGGGCGCGGCGAGGGGGCGCGATGACGCGGCTGCAGGTCATGCGGGGCGAAGAGCTGCTGGTCGAGCACCGGCTCAGCGGGGCGCGGACCACCATCGGCCGGGCCGACCACACCGACCTCGCCCTGCCTGGCGCCGAGGTCAGCCGGGTGCACTGCCACCTGCAGGCCGAGGACGACGGCTGGGTCGTGGTGGACCGCAGCCGGCACGGCTGCTTCATCGACGGACAGAAGGTGGAGGGGAAGGGCACGCTCCGCCCGGGGTCGACCCTGTTGGTCGGACCATACAGCCTGCGCCTGCGCCCCACCGACGAGGGGGCGAGCCCCACCGCCGCCGCCGCCCCCGAGCGCGCCTACGAGCGGGTCGAAGCCGAGGGGGGCGAGGTGCGCGTCGAGCGCCTCTGCCTGCGCATGTGCAGCGGGCCCGAGGCCGGCGCCCGCCTCGCGCTGCGGGCCGCCCGGGTGAGCATCGGCGGGCCGGGCTCGCAGCTCGTGGTCGCCCGCGACGGGCTGCTCGCCCAGCACGCCTTTTTGCGCTTGAGCCAGGGGCGCGTGATGGTCGAGCCGGGCAACGGCGCCACCTTCATCCACAGCACCCGCGTGCGCGACATCACCCCGCTCTGGCCCGGCGAGCCGCTGCGCCTCGGCCACATCGAGGTGACCGTCGAGGTCGAGGCGGCCGGCCCCGCCGCGCCGGCCGAGCGCTTCGGCGAGCTGCGGGCCCGCGCGCCCGAGATGCAGCGTCTCATCGGGACCTTGCGCCGCATGGCCGGGCACCACTTCACCGTGCTGGTCGTCGGCGAGAGCGGGACCGGCAAGGAGCTCATCGCCCGGGGGGTCCACGAGGCCAGCCCCCGGGCCCGGGGGCCCTACGTGCCGCTCAACTGCGGCGCGATCAGCCCCGCGCTGTTTGAGTCGGCCCTGTTCGGCCACGAGAAGGGGGCGTTCACGGGCGCCGATGCGCGCCGGGACGGGGCCTTTCACCAAGCCGAGGGCGGCACGCTCTTCCTCGACGAGGTCGGCGAGCTGCCCGAAGAGGCCCAAGCCAAGCTGCTGCGCGCGCTCGAGACCGGCGAGGTGCGCCGGGTGGGCTCGGCCGAGGTGAGCTGGCCCGACGTGCGCGTGGTCGCCGCGACGAACCGCGACCTGCCGGCGATGGTGCGCGCCGGGCGCTTTCGCGAAGACCTGTACTACCGGCTCGCCGTGCTCAGCGTCGAGGTGCCGCCCCTGCGCGACCGGATGGAGGACATCCCCCTGCTGGTCGAGGGCCTCTGCCACCGCCTGCACCCGGCCCTGCGGGTCGAGGCCGCGGCGATGGAGCGGCTCAGCGCCCACTGCTGGCCGGGGAACGTGCGCGAGCTGCGCAACGTGCTGACCCGGGCCTGGGTGCTCGGCGGCAACCCGATCCGGGCCACGCACCTCACGATCAGCCCGGTGGTCGCCGCGCAGCCCCCGCCGGTGGAGGTCTACGATCCTGCGCCCGAGGAGGAGCGGGCGCGCCTCGTCGACGTGCTGCAGCAGGTCGGTGAGAACCGCTCGGCGGCGGCCCGCGCGCTGGGGATCCCCCGCACCAGCCTGCACTACCGCCTCAAGCGCCACGGGCTGACCTGAGCGGCTAACGGCGCCCGACCGAGGTGCGCCCTGCCCCCACCGCCCGACCGCCCGCCTGCCCGCGCCGCCGCGCCCGCCCCCGCGGGAGGCGGCGTGGACGAGGTCGGCCTGCCGCCCGGCGTCGACGAAGCCCTGCGGGGGCTGCTCGACCCGTGGACGACCGGCTCGGCGAGCGGCGGCACCGTCAGCGGGGCCACGCCAGCGTCCGGGCCCCCGCCCGCGCCGGCCGCCGATGAGCTGCCGACCGCGGCGCGCCCGCCCG
>JBJONS010000138.1:0-9508 GCA_046051725.1 Pseudomonadota bacterium
CCGGCAGACCCTTGCGCAAAGGGTCTGGGGGTGCTGGCAAGACCCGCCGACCCTTGATCGAAGGGTCAGCGGGTGCCGGCGAGACCGGCAGACCCTTGTGCAAAGGGTCTCGGGGTGCTGGGTCTACAGCAAGGACACCATCGCCAAGCTCCAGGCGGCGATCGCTGAGGGCGAGGAGCGCGGCAAGGCCGAGGGCGAGGCGAAAGGCCTGCTGCACGGTCTTCTCGACAGCCTGCGCTTCGCGTGGCAGGCACGCTTCGCGCCCGCCCCGCTGCCCGACGAGCTCGAGCAGGCGCTGATACCGGCCGGCACTGATTCGGCTCGGACCAACCCCAGGCGACAAGCCTCGCCCCAGCCGCGTTGGCCGAGGCCTTCGCGGCGAGCCCCCTCCTCGCTCAGAGCCACCCCAAAACGCGCCGACCCCGGGGGGTTTCCAAAGGGGGGCCTTTGCGGGCTGGCGCGCGGCGCTGCCATGCGCCGCGCGAAGCCTGCCCGCCGGCCCCCCTTGGCGGGGGATCCAAGGGGCCCCGCGGGCCCCTTGGCCGGGGGCCTGGGGGTCGGAGACCCCCGGCATCCGCGGTGCAACAGCTCGTTGGCAGCGAGAACGGCCTCGTCCACTCGATGAGGCCAGCCGTCGAAAGCGCGAGCCGAATCAAGCGAAGCCGGTATGAGCCCGCCCGCGCTGCGCGCCGCGCCGGGGGGCGTTGCGGGGGGCGGAGCCCCCCGCCCCCCGTCTTTGCTGTGCTGGACGTTGCCTTCGACGGGGGTCAGTAGACCCAGAGCGCCGCGGCGAGGTCGCGGGTCTGGGTGGCCAGCGTCAGCGAGCTGGCGGCGGTCGGCAGCGAGGTGGCAGTGGCCGCGGTGTAGATCGTGGCCGAGGCGCCCGAGTTGGCTCGGGTGATCCGGAGGCCGGCCGCGGTCGAGCGCACCGCGATGTAGTAGCTCGTCGACGCGCTCAGGCTGATCCCCGCCCCGCTGATGTCGACCTCGTTGGTCACACCAACGGTGGCGGTCGCGCTGACCACCGAGCCCACCCGGGCGCCGGGCGCGCCGGACGCGCCGGTCGCGTCGTAGATCGCCACTTGGTAGCCCACCGCAGTGCTCGAGCCGGGGATGACCAAGCGCAGGTCGAGCACGTCGGGCACCAGCGCGGCGGTCGTGATCGGGATGAACACGGCCTCATCGGCGTCGAGGTTGTGGTTCGCGCCCGCCGGGGTCAGCGAGCCGACCAAGTAGTGGATGAACAGGGTGTCTTCGCTCGGCAACGGGCTGGGGGCCGTGCCGTCGCTGGCGGTGAGGATGCAGGTCCACTCGTCGCCGTTGGTGGTGGCGGACGCGGCCAGCGTGTTGTTGGTCACCGCCGGGGTGTCGGCGACCGTGCTGATCCCCGGCGTGGTGTAGGCAGCGCCGTTGAGCTCCCAGGTGGCCGTGTAGGTGATGGTGTCGCCGTCGTCGTCGGTCGCGGGCGTCGCCACCGCGCAGGTGAGCACGCTGGCCGTGTCGGGCTCATCGGACAGGGTCGCGTTGCTCTCGAGCACCGCCACCGGGTTGGTCGGCGCGGTGTTGGCGATGGTCCAGCTCTTGGTCGCCGCGGTGCCGATGTCCGTGCTGTCGGTCGGCGTCGCGCTCAGGACGATGGTGTCGCCCTTGTTTTGGGTGCCCGAGTAGGTCGCCGTCGTCTGGCCCGACACGACGGTGCTGTTGCGGGTCCAGACGTAGGCCAGGGTCACCGTGTCGCCCGGATCGGCGTCGCTGGTGGTGAAGGCCGCCGTCAGGATGCTGGTCTTGGTGACCGGGTCGGCGGTCGAGGTGGACAGGGCCGCGGTGGGCGTGCTGTTCTGGATGACCGTCGCCAAGCTGGTGCTGACCGCGCTGGTGTCGGTGCCGTCGGTCGCGCTGGCCGCGCAGGTGATGCTGCTGCCGCGCGAGAAGTCGGCGCCGGTCAGGGTCGACGTGGTGGCGCCGCTGATGAGCACCCCCGTGTCGCGCCAGGTGTAGGTGATGGTCAGGCTGTCGCTGTCGGCGTCGGTGCCGACCGCGGCGCAGGTCAGCGTGCTCGGCTCACGCGCTGGGCTCGGGAGCGCCGAGATGGTCGGCGTGGCGAGGGTCGGCGCCGAGTTGGTGATCGTGATCCCGCTCGACTCGAGGGTGTCGGTCAGGCTGCCGTCGGTGGCGGTCGCGAGGCAGGTGATGACCTGGCCCTTGTTGAAGCTCGTGCCGGTCAGGGTGCTGGTGTTCGCGCCGCTGATCGGGGCGCCGTCGCGCTCCCAGGTGTAGCTGATGGTCGGCGTGGTGCCGTCGGGGTCGGTGGCGGTGGCCGCGCAGGTCAGCGTGCTGGTCTCGCGGGCCGGGGTCGCGCTGCTGGTCAGCGTCACGCCGGTGACCTCAGGCGCGCTGTTCGCCGCCGTCACGCTGCCGCTGACCGGGGCGGCGCTGGCCGTGCCGTCGCTGGCGGTGACCGTGCAGCTGACGACCTGGCCGCCCGCGTAGGTCACGCCGGCCGCCGTGCTGAGCCCGGTGGTCTGGGGCGCGCCGACGTTCACGCCGTTGACGGCCCACTGGTAGCTGTAGGTGAGCGTGTCGCTGTCGGCGTCGCTGGCGGTCGGGGTGCAGGTCAGCGCGGTGCCCGCGGTCGGGCTGGCCGGGCTGACGCTGACGCTGGCGGTCACCGGCGCGGTGTTCTGGATGACCCAGTTGACCGTGGCCGTGGTGCCGCTGACCGTGCCGTCGTTGGGGGTGACGACCACCGCGACGGTCTGGCCCTTGTTGAAGTGCGTGCCGGTCAGCGTGCTGGTGGTGGGGGCGATGGCGGAGCCGTTCACCGTCCAGGCGTAGGTGAAGGTCACCGCGTCGCTGTCGAGGTCGGCGCCGGTCGGGTTCGGGTTCAGCGTGCTGGTCTCGACCGCGGTGGTCGGGGTCTTGCTGAGGCTGACGGTCGGCGCCGAGTTGGTGATGGTCAGCGTGTTGCTGGTCACCGAGGGCGAGCTGGCGCTGCCGTCGCTGGCCACGGCCACGCAGCGGATCTGGTCGTTCTTGCTGAAGTTCGTGCCGGTGAGCGTGCTGCCGGTCGCCCCGCCGATGGGGTTGGTGCCCCGCAGCCACGAGTAGGTGTAGGTGAAGCTGGTCGTGCCGTCGGGGTCGGTGGTGCCCGAGGGCGTGCAGGTCAGCGTGCTCGTCTCGATGACCGGGGTGCTGCTGCTGGTCAGGGTCACGGTGCCGATGGTCGGCGCGCCGTTGGCGATGGTGACCGCCGTGCTGGTCACGGCCGTGCCGGTGCCGAAGGCGTCGGCCGGGGTCACGCGGCAGGCGACGGTGTTGCCGCCGGCGAAGGGCACGCCGAGCGTGCTGGACAGCGTGCTGGTCGTGGCGCCCGAGACCACCGAGCCGTTGACCAGCCAGGCGTAGGTCAGGGTGACCGTGTCGCCGTCTTCGTCGGAGGTGGTGGTCGTGCAGCTGAGCGTGTCGCTCGACAGCGGCGAGCTCGGGCTGACCGCGGCGGTGGCGGTCGGCACAGAGTTGCCGATGGTCACGGTGGTCGAGCTGACCGGGGTGGCGCTGCCGGTGCTGTCGCTGAGCGTGACCGTGCAGAAGATGGCGTCGCCGTTGGCGTGCTGGTTCTTGTTCAGCGTGCTCGCGGTCTGGCCCGAGATGACGGTGCCGTTCTTGGTCCACGCGTAGGTGGTGGTGACCGCGTCGCTGTCGGCGTCGGCCACGCCCGAGACGTTGCAGGTCAGGTTGTTGCTCGACGCCGGGCTCGCCGGCGAGATGGCCACCGAGGTCAGCGTCGGCAGGCTGTTCTGCACGCTGATGGTGTCGCTGGTGACCGCGCTGCCCGCGCCGGTGCCGTCGTTGGGCGTGGCCACGCAGGCGACGACCTGGCCGCGGTTGAAGTAGGTGCCGGTCAGCGTGCTGGTCGTGGCGCCGCCGACGGTCGAGCCGTCGCGGGTCCAGGCATAGGTGTAGGTGAACGAGGTCGTGCCGTCCACGTCGGTCGTGGTGCCGGGCGTGCAGGTCAGCGTGCTGGTCTCGACCGCGGGGGTCGTGCTGCTGGTCAGGGTCACCGTGCTGAGCACGGGGGCGGTGTTGGTGATGGTCTTGCTCGCCGTGCCCACGGTGCCGGCGGTCTCGCCGTCGTAGGGGGTGACGCGGCAGCTGACCACGTCGGCGGTGGTGAAGGGCACCCCCAGGGTCGACGAGATGGTGGCCCCGGTGCCGATGACCGTCGTGCCGCGGCGCCACTCGATGGTGCTCAGGTCGGTGTCGGTGGGATCACCGTCAGCGAAGGTGTAGCTGCAGCTCAGCGTGTCGGTGGACCGCGGCGTGGTCGGGCTGATCGTCACCGCGCTGACGGTGGGGGTGCTGTTGGTGATGCTGCGGGCCGACGAGGCGACCGCCGTGCCCGAGGCCGCGCCGTCGTTGGGCGTGATGGTGCAGATGACCGAGTCGCCCTTCTGGAAGAAGCTGCCGGTCAGCGTGCTGGTGGTCGCGGCGACCGTACCGCCGTTGACCGACCAGGCGTAGGCTTGGCTGACCGTGTCGCTGTCGGCGTCGGTGACCGAGGCGGCCGCGCAGGTCAGGGTGCTGGTCTCGAAGGCGCTGCTGGGCGTGATGCTCACGGTGCCGAGCACCGGCAGGCTGTTCTGGATGACCACCGCGCTGCTCAGCACGGCCGCGCCGTTCTCGACGCCGTCGTTGGGCGTGGCCTCGCACTGGATGGTCTGGCCCTTGGCGGCGATGTTCGCCGGCAGCGTGCTGTTGGTCTGGCCGCTGATCGCCGAGCCGTTGCGCAGCCAGCGGTAGGTCGTGGTCAGCGTGCGGATCGCGTCGACGTCAGAGGTCGTGCCCGGGGTGCAGGTGAGCACGCTCGTGCGGAAGGCCGAGGTCGGCGTCAGCGCCGCGCTGGTCAGCACCGGGGCGGTGTTGGTGATGGTCAGGCTGCCGGTGCCCGCCGTGCCGGTGTCGGTGCCGTCGAAGGGCGTGACCACGCAGGCCACCACGTCGTTGTAGTCGAAGCCGCCGCGCAGGGTGTCGCCAGGGTGGGCGGTGGTCGACTGGGTGCTCGCCCCGGTCAGGGCCGCGCCGTTGATCGTCCAGGCCACCGTGCTGCTGTCGGGGTCGCCGTCGGAGTCGGTGAAGGTCCAGTCGCAGAGGACGGTGTCGCCGAAGCGCGCGACGCTCGGGCCGCTGGTGCCGACGCCGGTCACGGTCACCGCGCTGACCGAGGGCGCGGTGTTCGCCACGCTCAGGCCCGAGCTGGCGACGGTGGTGCCGTTGACCGTGCCGTCGTTGGGCGTGATCGTGCAGACCACCGCTTGGTCGCGGGAGAAGAAGGCCGGGGCCAGCGTGCGGGCGGTCTGGCCTGACAGGGTGGAGCCGCCGACCGACCAGGTGTAGGCGAGGCTGACGGTGTCGCCGTCGGCGTCGGACTTGCCGGTGTCGTCGCAGGAGAGGGTGTCGCCCTCGATCGCCGGGTTCGGGCTGATGGTCGCCGCGGTGACCACCGGGGCCGAGTTGAGGATGCCGACCGTGTTGGACAGCACCTCGGCGCCGGCGCCGGCGCCGTCGTTGGGGGTCACGGCGCAGTTGACCGTCTGGCCCTTGTTGAAGAAGGAGGAGGAGAGCGTGGTGCCGGTCTGGCCCGAGATGGTCGTGCCGTTGAGCAGCCAGCGGTAGGTGTACGAGAGCGTCGAGACGGCGTCGACGTCGGTCGCCGCCGGGTGGCTGCACGTGACGTCGGTGTTGGTGTAGGCGGTGGTCGGCGTGAGGCTGACGCTGGCCAGCACCGCCGGCGTGTTGCTCACGGTGAGGGCGTCTTGCACCGTGGTGCCGATGGCCGTGCCGTCGCGGGCCGAGACCGCGCACCGCACCACGTCGTTGTAGTCGAAGCCGCCGACGATGGTGTCGCCGGGGTGGGTGGTGGTGCGGGTCGAGGTCGCGCCGGTCAGGGCCGCGCTGTTGATCGTCCAGGTCACCACGCTGACGTCGGCGTCCAGGTCGTCGTCGTCGTAGTCCCAGTCGCAGATCAGCGTGTCGCCGAAGCGGGCCGGGTCGGGGCCGATGGCCACGTTCGACACGACCGGCGTGGTGTTGCTGATCGTGAGCGGGATCGACGAGACGGGGGCGCCGGTGGTGCCGCTGTCGGACGGGGTGACCGTGCAGACCACCACGTCGTCGCGGCGCCAGTTCGACGCGGACAAGGTGCCGGTCGTCGCGCCCGAGATGACCGCGCTGTTGACCACCCACTGGTAGGCGAGGTTGACGGTGTCGCCGTCGGTGTCGGCGACGCCGCTGGCGGCGCAGGTCAGCGTACCGTCGCCCTCAAACGCCGGGTTGGGCGTGACGGTCACCGCGCCGACGGTCGGCGTGCTGTTGGTGATGACCAGGGGGGTGCTGGACACCGCCGCGCCGTTGTCGGTGCCGTCGTTGGGCGTCACGGTGCAGATCACCGTGTTGTCGCGGTTGAAGAAGGCCGAGCTCAGCGTGCTGGTCGTCTGGGTCGCCAGCGTGATGCCGTTGACCGTCCAGGCGTAGGTGAAGCTGTAGGGCCGGACGCGGGTGGGGTCGTCGTTGTCGTTGACCGGGCCCGGCGTGCAGGTCAGGGTGTCGCCCTCGACGGCCGGCGTAGGGCTCACGGTCACGCCGGTGAGCACCGGGGCGGTGTTCTTGATGGTGACGCTCGACTGGCGCACCGCCCCGCGGCTCGTGCCGTCGAAGGGCGTGACCTGACAGGTCAGCGTGTCGGGGAAGTAGAAGCCGGTGTTGATGGTCGCGCCGCGGCCCACCCCGTCGCCGATGCGGGTGGTGCCGACGTACCACTCGACGATGCTCTGGTCGGTGTCGGCCGGGTCGTCGTCAGAGAAGGTGAAGTTGCAGGTGACGGTGCTGCCGGCCTTGGGCGTGGTGGTCGACGAGGGGGTCAGCGACACGCCGCTGACGCTGGGCACGCTGTTTTGGATGGTGACCGGGGCCGAGACCACCGGCACGCCCAGATCGGTGCCGTCGAAGGGGGTGACCGTGCAGGTCACGACGTCGCCGCTGCTCCACCGGGCGTTGGACAGCGTGTTGGTCGTCACGCTGGGGCTGACGCCGTTCACCAGCCACGCGTAGCGCAGGGTGACGGTGTCGCCGTCGATGTCGGCGGTCGTGCCCGGCACGCAGGTGAGCTGGGTGCTCGACTCGAAGGGCGCCGCCGGGGTGATGGTGGCCGAGGTGAGCGTCGGCAGGCTGTTTTGGATGGTGACCGACGAGGTCGCCGCCGCCGAGGGGCCCACCCCGTCGGTGGCGATGACGCTGACGGTCCAGACCTGGCCGCGGGTCGTGTCACGGGCGGGCACGCGGGTCGTGGTGCGGTCGCCGTAGGTGACGCCGTTGCGGGTCCACTGGTAGAAGTAGGTGATGGTGGGGATCCCCGACGAGTCGCGGGCGTTCCAGGCCTCGGCGGCGTCGGGATCGGTGCTGAGCTCGTGGGTGAGGATCAGGTCGGCGTCGGTCGTCGGCGTGCCCGGGGTCAGCGAGATGACCGGGGTGGACGGCACCTGGTTGATGTTGATGGTGCGGGTGCGCTGCGCCGGCTCAATGCCCGACTCGTCTTCGGCCTCGAAGGTGATGACGTGGGTGCCGGGGCGCAGGAAGGGGCCGGTGCCCACGTCCGCGGTCGGGATCGGGGTCGCGATGTTGACCGAGGTGTCGGCCGGATCGGCGGGGACCGCGCGCTGCTCGTGCAAGAGGCCGTCGAGGTCGGACAGCCAGCGCACCGTGACCACCTCTTCGGCGATGTCGGGGTCGGCGACGGTGCCGCGCAGGGTGACGACGGTGCCCTCGTTGAGGGTCTCGTTGTCGGCCGGGCTGGTGATGACGATGGCCGGGGGCGAGCCGATGGTGTGCTGCTCGGTCAGCGTGGTGATGGCGCCGAGCTCGTCGCGGCCCTCGAGGGTGAAGGTGTGCTTGCCGAGCGTGAGCGGGAAGATCTCGCCGCCGGTCGTGCAGTTGGCGACGCCCGAGTCGGTGACGCTGACCCAGCCCTCGGGGTCGACCGAGGTGTCGGTCAGGACCCCGTCGATGTCGCTGATCCACCGATAGGTGAGGATGCGGCTGGGGACGTTGATGTCGGTGACCGTGCCGCTGAGCTGGACGTTGATGTCGGGGGGCGTCGACGGCGAGCCGGGGTTCGGCCGGATGATCTCGATCTCGGGCGGCGTGTTGGTGCTGAAGACCTCGAGCACCTCTTCATCGACCGTCTCTTTGCCGGTGCTGTCGAGCACCTTCATGCGCAGGGTGACCTCGGTGGGGACCGCGGCCTCGTCAGCGGGCAGGAGCACGTCGACGATGACGTTGCCCTCGGGGTCGGGCGAGCCGTTCAGGTCGCTGAGGGCGACGGGCTCGCCATCCTCGGTCAGCGCGTACTCCCAGCTGACGCGCAGCTCGTCGGGCGGGTCTTCGCCCTCTTCGTCGACCGCGTAGCCGACCACCTCGATGGGCAGGTCGGCGTAGTAGGCCGGGCTGCTGGCGCCGGCGTCGAGCGTGGTGGTGGCCGAGATGATGCGCGCGGTGGGGGCGTTGAGCGGGTTGATCGCCACGCGGGTCTGGGTCGAGGCGGCGAGGCCCTCGGCGTCGCGCACCATCAGGGTGATGTCGTACTGCAGCGGGCTGAGCTCGGCGCTGCAGGTCGTGGTGCCGTCGGCGTTGGCGAGGGTGGCCGCGCAGATCTCTTCGGCGCCGGCGAACCAGGTCACCTCGAGCTGGTCGTTGGGCGTCTTGTCGTCGCTGACGACGCCCTGCAGCAGGTTGGGGATCTCGGCGAGCAGCGTGTCGCCCGACACCGGATCGGTGATCTGGACCGTCGGCTCAAGGTTGTCGGGCCCGGTCGGCTTGGGATCCTCGCGGCAGGCCGGGAGGGTGGCGGACAGGACCAGCAGGAGCAGGCGTGGGCGAGCGGGAGCGTGCACGGGATCAACCTCACGCGGTGGCATCGGGCCGGGCGGTGCTGGGGACGGGGTACGGGCCCCAGGCCTGACCGGTTCGGACTGGTTCGGACCGCGCTGGCCGGGCTGGGCGCTGCCGGGGAACCCGCGCGGCGCGCAGCCCGACGGCGCGGTGGCCCCCGCCGGACTCCGTTAGTGTACCGCATGAGGCGGTCACACAGGAGGGGAGCGCGGGCTGTGCGGCGCCCTCTTTGCGTCAGCGGCGACGGACCAGCGCGGGTGCTGGCGCTCGCGGCGCTGCTCAGCGCGCAGGCGGCGTGCCGTGGTCAAGATGGCGCGCCTGACGTTGCGGTGGAGCAGCGGGCCCAGGCCACCACCACCCTGCCCGGCCGCGACGGCCCCGCCGCCGACGAGGCCGCGCGGTGGGCGGCGGCTGCGGCCCGTCCGGCTCCCCTGCGGACGGCCCACCTGCGGTCCGATGGCGGGACACGCTTCGTCAACCGCATGATCTTTGAGGAGAGCCCCTACCTCCGCCAGCACGCGCACCTGCCGGTCGACTGGCGGCCCTGGGGAGAGGAGGCCTGGGC
>JBJONS010000139.1:0-3830 GCA_046051725.1 Pseudomonadota bacterium
AGCCCACCGGACCGCCCCCGGCACCGTGGCCAAAGCAGCGTCAGGCACCACAACAACGACCAGCAGGCGCGAAGCCCACCGGACCGCCCCCCGGCACCGGGGCCAAAACAGCGTCAGGCAACACAACAACGACCAACAGGCGCGAAGCCCACCGGACCACCCCCGGCACCGGGGCCAAAACAGCGTCAGGCACCACAACAACGACCAACCGTCGCGAAGCCCACCGGACCGCCCCCGGCACCGGGTCCAAAACAGCGCCCCAGCCGGCAAAAACCCCAGCGGGCACCCAGCCCCCAAAAAGAAGGCCCCCAAAAAAGGAGGGCCGCGCAGGCCCCTGGCCCCGGGGGTCTAGGGGCGCCCCCCCCCAAAAAAGCAGCGCCCCGGGGGCGTTGCGGGGGCAGGAGCCCCCGCCCACCCCGTCCTCAGACCAGGTCGTCCACGCAGACGTACCAGCCGCCGGTCGGCGGGCTGGTCGGCGCCTGGCTGAGCTCGGCCAGATCCCAGCTGCCGGTCACCAAGCGGCCGTTGCTCAGCAGCGTGCTGCCCACGTAGAAGGTGATGCGCTGCGTGTCATTGCGCACCTTGACCCACAGGTTCGCCACGTTGGCCTTGTACAAGCGGCCGCCGGCGGTGGTGGGCCCCTGGGTGGTCGTGCTGAAGTCCGCGTTGTCGCTCAGGTAGGTGTAGGTGTAGCCCGAGGTCGGCGCGCTGCCCGCGGCCACCGTCATCGTGAAGCTCGCCGGCATCGCGCTCGCCGCGTTGAAGGACAGGCCCCACGACAGCTTGGTGCGGGACAGCGAGTCGGCCAACGCCAGATCGGTGCCGTTGGGCCGCTGCCAGAGCAGGGTCAGCTCGTGGTCGATCTGGGCGGCGAGCCGCGGCCGGGTGGTCTCGAGCTCGGCGAAGCCGCCGGCCAGGGTCTGCGCGCGGGCCTCGCCCACGCAGCGCGCGTGCAGCCCGCGCCCGCACAGGCCGCCCATCAGCGACGAGGCCCGCTCGGCCAGCGTGGCCCACCGCACGGCCGGCGCGCCGGCGCCCTGCACCGGCAGCCACTGCTCGAGCGCGCGCTGCAGGGCCCAGCTCAGCAGCCCGCGCCAGCGGCCCTCGACGTGCACCCGCTGGGCCTCGCCGCCGAGGCCGCCGCTGACCAGCGCGAGCCCGCCGTGGGGCAGCGCGCCCACCCCCTCGGCCCCGCAGCAGTCGAGGACCGCCCGCACGCCGCGCCCGCTGGGCCCGGCGAGCCCGGCCAGCAGCCCGTGCGCGTCAATCTCGCCGTCGTGCAGCCGCAGCGCGAGCCCGCCCGCGCCGGGCACCCCGTGGCCCGACCACAGCACGAGCAGCTCATCGGCCGGAACGCCCCGCAGCTCTTCGAGCGCAGACTGCAGGCCCGCGCGCGTCGCCGGAAGGTCGCCGCCGCCCAGCCGCCAGCGCCGCTCGGCGTCGACGCCCAGCGCGTTGAGGATGGCCTCCCAGCCGTCCATGTCGGCGTTCGCGCCCAGCAGGCCGGCTGGTCCTTCGGCCGCGTCCACGGCGACGAGCAGGGCGATCCGCCGGGGGGCCGCGCCGGGCAGATCGAGATCTCGGGCGCGGAGCTCGGGTGCGTCGTGGTGCATGGTGCTCTCCTCACTGCGGCGGCGCCGCTCGGTTGGGGGCCCGGCGGGGGCCCTGGTCGACCCGCTCCGGGCCGCGCCGCGACGCTACCGCACGCCGAGGGGCTCGGGATTTCACCGGATTACAGCGGCCCCCCAGCGCCCGGGCGACCGGGCCGGGCCAAGGTGATCGGGTGCGTTAGCGGAGCCCATGTACGCTGACCTGCCCCACTTCTTGGCCGCGCTGGACGCCGACGGCGAGCTGCTCCGCGTCCGCCAGCCTGTCTCTCCGGTCCTCGAGATCACGGCCATGGCCGAGATCGAGAGCAAGTCGCGGGCCGCCCGGCCCCCCTCCACCGCCGCGCGCGCCGCCGACCCCGCCTTTTGGGATCGCGGCGGGCGGGCCCTGCTCTTCGACCAGGTCGAGGGCAGCGACTTCCCGGTCCTGATCAACGCCTTCGGCAGCTACCGCCGGATGGAGATGGCGCTGGGCTGCCACGAGGGCGGCCACACGCCCGGGGGCTTCGCGGCGATCGCCCGGCGCATCGCCAGCTTGACCAAGCCCAAGCCGCCGCGCGACCTCAGCGAGGCCTGGGAGCGGGGCCGCGAGCTGCTGCCCTTGGTCCGCGTCCTGCCCCGCGCCGTGCGCGAGGCCGCCTGCCAACAGGTCGTGATCAGCGATCAGGACGTCGATCTGACGCGCCTGCCCCTGCTGCGCTGCTGGCCCCACGACGGCGACTTCGCCGCGCTGGGCTACCCGCCGGGGGTCAACGACGGGGTCGAGGCGGTCGGGCACCCGAAGCTGCCGCCCGAGGAGTGGGAGCGGGCCTGGCGCGGCCGGTACATCACCTTCGCGGGCATCCACACGATCCTGCGCGAAGAGCTCGGCCAAGAGCGCCCGTCCAGCCACAACATCGGCATGTACCGGGTGCAGCTCATCGGCAAGCGCCACCTCGCCATGCACTGGCACATGCACCACGACGGCGCGCGCCACTGGCGCAGCTGGCGGGCCGCCGGCGACCGCATGCCGGTGGCGATCGTGCTCGGCGGCGAGAGCGTGATGCCCTACGCCGCCACCTGCCCGCTGCCGCCCGGGATCGGCGAGCTGCTGATGGCCGGCTTCCTCAACCGCGGCGGCATCCCGATGGTGCCCTGCAAGACCGTGCCGCTGCGGGTCCCGGCCAACGCCGAGATCGTCATCGAGGGCTGGGTCAGCCACCGCGCGGGCTTCCCGGGCTGGGATCCGCGGGACGCGGCGGCCGGCCCGCTGGGCGCCGGCGCCGTCTTTGAGGGCCCCTTCGGCGACCACACCGGCTTCTACTCGATGCCCGACCGCTACCCGCTGGTCGAGGTCACCGCGATCACCCACCGCCGGGGCGCGGTCTTCCCCGCCACCTTGGTCGGCCTGCCGCCCCAAGAGGACTACTACCTGGGCAAGGCCACCGAGCGCGTGATGGGGGCCCTGCTCAAGATCCCCGTGCACGACGTCGAAGACTACGACCTGCCCATGTTCGGCGCCTTCCACAACTGCGCGGTGATGCAGATCGAGAAGCACTACCCGACGCAGGGCCGGCGCATGATGCACAGCGTCTGGGGCACGGGCCAGATGGCCTGGACCAAGGTGGTGATGGTCGTCGACAAGGACGTCGACGTGCACGACACCCCCGCGGTGCTGCGCCGCGCCGCCGAGCGCTGCCGCCCGGCCCGCGACCTCGAGCGGGTGGTCGGCCCGGTCGACATCCTCGATCACGCGACCCCGGCCCTGGGCGTCGGCGAGAAGCTGGGCTTTGACTGCACGCGCAAGTGGCCGGCCGAGGCCGCCCACGGCGTGCCGGTCGAGCCCGACGAGCACCGGACCCCCGGCACGCTGAGCGAGGCGGGCGCCCTGCTCGCCGCCCTGCGCCTGCTGCCCGGCGTGCGCGACGCCCACGTGCAAGAGCAGGTGCCCGGCTGGCTGCTGATCAGCGCCGACAAGGGCCTCGGCGACGTCGATCGCGATCAGCTCGACCTGACCGTGGCCGAGGCGGCCTTGGACCTCGACCCCGCCGCCCACGGCTGCGGCCCCCTGCCGTTTGTGCTCGTGCTGGGCCGGGACGTCGATCTGCGCGATCCGGTTGCGCCCTTCTTCCATTGGCTGGCCGGCTGCGACTTCGGCCGCGACATGGTGCTGCGGTCCGAGGCCGACCGGGTGGCCTTCGCCTGCGCGCCCAAGGTGCCCGGCGACGCCCGCCGCGGGCGGGG